>JANYFQ010000119.1 GCA_025362615.1 Hymenobacter sp.
TCCAGAGTACGTAGGTGGCGGCCGTGGGCGGGCGCAGGGCGGCGGCATCGGCGGCCCCGGCGGCTTGGGCCAGGCGCTGGCGCTGGCGGGCAGCCCGCCCGCCGCCGAAGCCGCCGGCCAGGCGCAGTTGCAGGCCCACGGCCCCGGCCGGCGGGCCGGGTGCCCCGTCGGGCCGCGCCCCGGCCGTGCCCAGGGCCGGCAGCAGCGCCGGCAGCAGCCGTAGCGCCGTCGTCGGGGCTAGGGCCGGTGCGCTGGCCCCGGCCGCTGGCCGCAGGTACTGCGTCCCGGACGGGGTGCGGTAGTAGAGGGCGAGCTTCACCACGTCGCCCTCGGCCACGGGCAGCGTGGTGGTGGGGCCGGGCCGCTCGGCCGCCACCGCCGCCGTGTAGCTGCCCTGGTAAGCGGCTACGCCCCCCGCGTCGCGGGTGCTGGTCACGTTCTCAAACAGGGGGTATTTCCCCTCTTCCTGCACCCCTTTTTTGCCGGGGTGTTCCATCGTCAGGTGCAGCGTACGCTGCCCGGTTTCGGCCCGGAAGGCCACGCGCAGGTTGCCCTGGTGGTCGCGCAGGTGGTACTCGTACACGAAGCGGCGCGGCGGGGCCGCCTCGCTGTCGTCCACCTTGATGGGTTCGGCTTCGCTGATTTCGCCCACTACCTCGGCCGCGTCCAGCGGCGGCGGGTGCTGCAGGAAGATTTGACGTGCGTTTTTTATCGACGTGGGATTCAAAGCGACAAACCTGTTTAGCGCGTCAGTTTCTGTTTATTGTCTCGCACAGCACGGCTTCGACGACGGTTACGCAACCGGCATTTTCACCATAACCAGCCTCCCTTCCCACCTCACTTAAACCAGCAGCTCAGCACCGTCACATCGTCGGCGAAGCGGTTTTGGTCGGCGCTGAACTGCCGGATTTCCAGCAGCAGTGCGTCGTGCAGGCGGGCGAGCGGCTCGCGGGGGTGGGCCAGTTGGTAGTGCTGGATGAAGTCAATCACGCGTTCTTCGCCAAACTCATTGTGGTCGGCATCGAATACTTCGGTCAGGCCGTCGGTGTAGAGAAAAAGCAGCGACTGGGGCGGAATAATAACTTCGCCCACTTCCATTTTGGGAAGGTCGGGCATGATGCCGAGCATCACGGTGCCGTCGCGCAGCAGCAGGGCCGGGCCGGTGGGCGGCAGCAGCAGGCCGTTGTTGTGGCCGGCGTTCACGAACTGCATTTGGCGGGTGCGGCGGTTGTAGATGGCCAGGAAGGCGGTGATGAATTTTTCGCCGCCCGAGCTGCGGAACAGCAAGTGGTTCAGCTCGTGGGCCACGGTGGCCAGGTCGGCATCGGTGCGGAGCAGCGTCCGCAGCCCGGCCTGGAAGTTCGACATCAGCAGCGAAGCCGGCACACCTTTGCCGCTGACGTCGGCCACGCACAGCAGCAGGCGGTCGGCATCGATTTCTACCACGTCGTAGTAATCGCCGCCCATTTCGGAGTGCGGCACGTAGGAGCTGGCCACGGCCAGGTCGGCGTCGTTGGGCAGGCGCTGCGGGAAAAGCAGGCGCTGCACGTCTTGGGCGATTTCGATTTCGCGGCGCACGGCGGCGGCGGCCACGCGCTGCTCGGTGAGGCGGCGGGTTTCGATGGCGCCCACCAGCGTCAGGGCCAGCGAGCGCAGCAGCAACTCCACGTCGTTGATGACGGCCGTGGGCAGCAAGCCGCCCACGCAGACGTACGCCACGGTTTGCCCCAGGCGCTGCACCGGAATAACGAGCGCGTACTCGCTCCACCAACCCGGCCCCAGGTCAAGGTCTGGCAGGTGCTGGAGTCTGGGGTCGGCGAGGGCCAGCACGGTAGCGGGCAGCACCAAGCCGGGCACGGGGGTGCTGTTGCGGCGCAAGGGCGTTTGCACCACGGGGCGGTAGTGCCCCGCCTCGTCGGGCAAGAACATGAGCACCCGCCCAATGTGCGGCTGCCCGTTGAGGGTGAGAGCAAACAAGTGGCACAGCTCAGCTTCGCTGTACGCCTCGTTCACCACGCCCTGGGCCACGCTCAACACGGTATCAAGCTCGAAGCGTTTGAGCTGAACCTGTAAGTTGAGGAACTTAACGCGGGCTTCCAAGGCGGCCACCGCGTCGGTGGCAACGGCAGGTTCGGGGGTAAGCATAAACGGAACGGGAAGGAATGCGCCTTGCCCCAGGGGGGCAAAATTACAACCGTCGGGGCTGGCAGTTTTTTGATTGTTGAATTGTTTTATTGCTAAATTGTTGCTCATACGGCCCCAAAACCCGCTGCCCACAGTTTAGCGCGGAGCGCGTAACTGTGCGGCAAGCAGTTGAGCAAGTTTGCAACTTGCCGGTTAGGGCGAAATCGTTGGGCTGGATGGTCTGGGGTGCAAGGCACAAACTTGCTCAACTTACTGGTAGCCAGTTACGCGCTTCGCGCCAAACTGTCGCCAGCCGCGTCAAGAACTAAAAAACCCTCACTCACCCCGCCACCGGCGTCTTCGGGTCGTAGGCATCGCGCAGGCCGTTGCCTAACAAATTGAAGCTGAGCACGAGCAATGAAATGGCCAGCCCTGGCAGGCCCGTGAGCCAGAGTCCGGCGCGGGTGCCCAGCAGGTCGTATCCTTCCTTTACCATGAGGCCCCAGCTCGGGGCGGGCGGCTGCACCCCCAGGCCCAGAAAACTCAGGCCGGCTTCGAGCAGGATGGCGGCGGCAAAATTACTGGTGGCCAACACGATGAGCGGCCCGCGCAGGTTGGGCAGCAGGTGCCCGAAAATAAGCCGGGGCGTGGGCAGCCCCAGCACCCGCCCGGCCTCAATGAAGGTAGCCGAGCGCAGGCCCAGCACCTGCCCGCGCACCACGCGGGCCACGTCCACCCACATGGTCAGGCCCACGGCCACAAAGCTCACCCACACGCCTTTGCTGTCGAGGGCCAACGAAATGGCAATCACGAGCATGATGCCCGGAATGCTCCACACCACCGTCATCAGGCCCAGCAGTACGCTGTCAATCCAGCCGCCGAAATACCCGGCCACAGCCCCCACGCTCATCCCCAGCAGCACCGAGATAAGCACCGCTACCAGCCCGATTCCCAGGCTGATGCGGGTGCCCAACAGCAGGCGGCTGAGGGTGTCGCGCCCGGCTTGGTCGGTGCCCAGCCAGTAGGTGCGGGAGTAGCGGGTGGCGGCAGCGGCGGCGGCGGCAGGCGGGGCCAACAGGCCGGGTACGCTGCTGGTCAGGGGCGTTTCGGTGTAGTCGGGCAGGCGGCCGTGCAGCCAGGTGGTAAGCGGGTTATCGGCCGGGCGGCCAGCCAGGGCAGAATCGGGCAGCGGCTGCCGGCCAAACACCACTGCGAGGCCCGGTTCCTGCTTCTGCAGTTGCACGAAGCCGTGGTTGGCATCGGGCGAGTTGTCGGGCAGCACCCAGTAGCCGAGCAGTGCCACCAGCGCACACAAGGCAATGAACACCAGCCCCGCCACGGCCGGCCGGTTCTGCCACAGCCGCTGCCGCACGTAGTAGCCCGGCGAGCGGGCCGGTGCGCCGCCCGTCATCAGCGCGTGTTGTGCTGAAGCAGCCCGTTTTTGGAGGCCAGGTAGCTGGCATCGGCCGCAATGGCTCCGAACGATGTGGTTTCGTAGGCCAGCTCGGTGTCGGGGTCGGGCCAGTAGGCGCGGATTAAGTCCTGTTCGAGCAAATCGCGCAGCTGCTCGGTGAGCACGGCCGGGGCCAGCCCGGTTTTGAGGAGCAGGGCGCGGTACGGGGTGACGAAATACAGCTCGTCAAGCAGGTCGAATTCGGGGTCGGTCATGGGGCAAAACCGCGCTGGCTACCCAGCCACCGCAGCAGGGGCAAAGATAGGCGCAGCACGGCAGGCCGCCGGCCCCGGCCGTAAGTTTGCAGCTTGTTCGCAATCAGGCAATGGCGCGGGCCTCTTGGCCCGTGCCGACGACTCGCGGGCCTCTGGCCCGCACCCCAGGCCGAAATCGTTGCGCTCGTCCACCAATACCCATCGTTCAACGATTGGGGGCCAGAGGCCCCCAAGTAGTCGGCGCGGGCCCGGAGGCTCGCCACCCCACTACCCCACCAACCCACCACCGCATGACTCCCCGCCTCGTTCTTCAACTCGCCGCCCTGCTCGGGGGCCTCGGCGTTGGCATCGGCGCTTTCGGGGCGCACGGCCTGCGCCCCCTGCTCGAAGCCGCCGGTCGGTTCGACACCTTTGAAACCGCCGTTCGTTACCAGTTTTACCACACCCTGGCGCTGCTGGCGCTGGGCGTACTGTGGGCCGCCCGGCCCGAGCTGCGCGGCCTCGGCCTGCCGGCCTGGCTCTGGCTATCGGGCACCGTCGTGTTCAGCGGTTCGCTCTACGCGCTGTGTTTCACGGGCATTACCAAGCTGGGGGCCGTGGCTCCGGTGGGCGGCCTGCTGCTCATCGCCGGCTGGGTGGCGCTGCTGCTGGCGGCCCGGCAAGTCTGATTTCTCCGTACTGCCGTCCGGACTCATCAACCGTCGGCAAAGAAAAAGGCGGCTCCGGGTGGAGCCGCCTTTTTAATGAGCGCAAAAACTAAATCGCAATAACCTACGACTTCTTCGTCTTGGCCTTCATTTTCGTGCCGTCGTCTTTCGACTTCATTTTCATGGTTTCCTCCTTCGTAACGGCTTCCGATTTCGCCGACTCCATTTTCACGGATTCCATTTTAATGGCCGGGGCCGAAGCGGCTTCCATCGGGGCGGCGGTGGCGGCAGCCGCACCGGGCGCCTCTTTCACCTCGCCCACCAGCGCCACCGTGGTGCTGCCAGCGGTGGCGTTCGACTCAATGGTCAGCACTTTGTTCTGCATCCCCATTTTACCGGCCGAGTTGAAGTGCGCCGAAATGGTGCCGCTTTTGCCGGGCATCACCGGGTCTTTGGTCCACTCCGGGGTGGTGCAGCCGCAGCTCACGCCGATGTTGGAAATGATGAGCGGCTGGGTGCCGTTGTTTTTGAATTTGAACACATGGTCCACCATACCGCCCTGGGTCACGGAACCAAAATCGTACTTCGACTCCTCGAAAGTAATGGCTGGGCCAGCCACTTTCGTTACGGCGTTGGCGGGCTTAACCGCCTGGGCTTGAACGGTGTAGGCACCAGCGGTGAGGCTCAGGGCCAGCAACAGGGCATTCTTCATGGGCTTGAAAGTAAACATGGGGGTTGGGTTGAAGTAAGACAAATGTAGCCACAACGGCACGGCTACCGGCCTGGCAAAAATACGGCCATTTTTTTTATTCTTCCACCACCGGGTCGCTCACCAGCCGGGCCTGAAAATTGAGCAAAAACAGGCGCTCCGAAGCGCGGGTGATGGCCGTGTAGAGCCAGCGGGCAAACTCGCCGGCCAGCGGCTCGTCGGGTTTCAGAAAACCGTGGTCCACAAACACGGCCTGCCACTGCCCGCCCTGGGCTTTGTGGCAGGTAAGGGCGTAGGCAAACTTGACCTGCAAGGCGTTGAGGTACGGGTCTTGCCGGGCGGCTTTGCTGCGCTCGGCTTTGGTTTTGAGGTCGGCATAATCGGCCGTCACGGACTGGTAAAGCGCCTCGTTGCGGTCGCGGGGCAGGGCGGGCGTTTCGGTGTGCAGCGTGTCAAGCAGCAGCTTTACTTCGATTTCCGGCTCGTCAGGATAGTCCACCAGCCGGGCCTGCACCTGAGCAAAGTGGAAGCCGTGAACCTCCTCGCGCCGAATGACTTTCGTGATTTGCAGAAAGTCGCCGTTGGCCAGGAAGCCAATGTCCGAGTCTTTCGGCAGCCAGAAGTAGTTGTTGCGCACCACCATCAGGTAGTCGCCGCCCTCAATCTCCTCCTCACACTCGAACAACGTACGCCGGATGAGCTGGTTGTATTGATTGGCGTTGCGGTTCGAGCGGCAAATGATGGTGGTGTTTTCGTGGCCGTACTGGCGGTAAGCCCAGCGTAGGCCGTCCTCCAGCTTGTCGCCGCCCATCTTGAACATATCCCGGAACCCGTTGGTGTGGAGTTGAATAACGGGCGTTTCCTGCCGCAGCTCCACGCGCAGCTCGGTGGCGTTGGTGAGGATGCCCCAGGCTTCGGCCTGCCGCATCACCTGCCGCAGCTCCACCGAATCGACCCGCGCCCGGAAGCGGTGGGCCAGCGCCTCCGGCTCCAGGGCCGGGCTGAGGAGCTGCCCGACGGGCGGCAACTGCGCCGTGTCGCCGATGAGCAGCAGCCGGTTGCTCTGCTTCTCAAACACATAGCTCATCAAATCATCGAGCAAACCGGTTTCGCCAAAGGCTTTTTCATCCGAAATCATGGAGGCTTCGTCCACGATGTAGAGCGTTTGCTCGGCCCGGTTGGGCTGCCGCTGGAAGCTGAGGCGCTCGGCCGGGGTCCCGCTGGTTTGGCGGTATATTTTCTTGTGAATCGTGCTGGCCGGCACGCCCGCGTAGGTGGCCATCACCTTGGCCGCCCGGCCGGTAGGGGCCATCAGGGTGTACTTGCGCTGCATTTGGTGCAGCCATTGCACGAGGGCACTCACGACGGTGGTTTTGCCGGTGCCCGCGTAGCCGCGCAGCACAAAGAGCTTGCGGCCGGGCAAGTCATCGCGCAGAAATTCATCCAGTTGCGTAAATAGAGTGGCCTGGTCGTCGGTGGGTTCGTAGGGGAAATACTGGCGGACGGATGGGGTGCGAATGGAGAGCATGGATAAGAATAAAAGAGGCGTGGCGGCCGGTTGCGGGACTGGCCCCGTTTTTTGTCCGTCAAAGTTACCGGGTAGCGGCAAGGGCGAACCATTGGAGCGGCTTTGGTGTATATTTGTACTGGATGGGGTGAAAGCCCTGACCCCCCGGGGAGATGCAGCATGCTGCTCTCCCCATTTTTTTTACTTCATTTTGCCCCGGAATGTGTCGTCAAGAATTTCACGGCGGGTAAATTCGTACAGTGCGCCGGGCCGCAAAATGGCGATGCCTTTGAGGTTGGCGGCCCGTCGCATTCGCAGGAACAGCGCTTGTTCGAGGACGCGTGAGTCGAAGTCGGAGGGCACGGCAATCAGGACGTAAGCGGCTTGCCGGTTGGCTCCGCGCAGGGCCTGGTCAATGGCATTGGCCGTGCGGCCGACCGGTGCCTTGAACTCCCAAGCCACGCCGTCACGGGTCGCATCGGGGCTTTTCACGTTTTGAAGGTCCAGTACCGGCAACAGCCGCACCCGCTCGCCCCGGTCGGCCAGAAACACGGCCACGGGCAGGTTTTGGCGCAGTTCCAACTTGCCGTGGGTTTCGTGGATGTCCACGCAGCCGCCGTTGGCGCTGACGTAGCGCCGGGCGTAGCCGGGCAACAAACCGGGTAGCGGCTCGCTCACGTTGGCTCCACCACGGCCATTGTGGCGCTGGCTTTGGCGATGAGCAAGTCGTCGCACCACACTTCGGCTTCGCAGAAGTGCAGGCGGCGGCCGGGTTTCAATACCCAACCCACGGCCCGCAGGCGCTGCCCGATGCCAGGGTGTAAGTAGCTGATGCGCAGGTCGGCCGTAACGACGCCGTACGCGTCGGGCACCAAAGTGGTAGCGGCGAAACCGGCCACCAAATCGGCCATTGTGGCCGTTACGCCGCCGTGAACGAAGCCGCGCTGCTGCTGATGCACCTGGGCCAGCACCAACTCGGCCTCGACGCGGCCAGCAGTTATGAGGGTCAAATCGGCCCCCAGCAGGTGCATGAAATGCTGGCGGGTAAGTTTGCGGCGGATGCGGGTTTCGAGGTCGGACGGGTTGGCGGTCATGGCGGGTGCGTGAGGGCCAAAGATACCGGAACGGGCGCGGAGGCGTAATTTGGTTGCTGGTTGCGCTGCACGCTGCCCATAGTTTAGCGCGCAGCGCGTAACTGTGGGCAGCGCACGCCAGAGCACACAAGAGCAACAATTTAGCAATTCAACAATTAAGCAATCAAACCCCAATGAACCCTTCATTTTCAATGCAATACCTGGTGGCGGCGGCCCTGGGGCTGGGGCTGGCCGCGTGCAGCGGATTTCGGGTGTTTGTGCCGCTGCTGGCGGCCAGCGTGGCGCACCACATGGGGTGGCTGCCAGCCGCGCCGGGCTTTGCGTGGCTGGGCAGTTGGCCGGCGATGGCCACGCTGGCGGCGGCCACGGTGTTCGAAATGGTGGGGTATTACGTGCCGGTGGTCGATAATTTCTTGGACACGCTCACCACGCCGGCCTCGTTTATTGCCGGGGGCCTGCTGATGACGTCCTCCCTGCCGCACCTGGACCCGGCCGTGCGCTGGACGCTGGGAATGCTGGTGGGCGGCGGCACGGCGGGCCTGGTACAAACCGGCACCGCACTGCTCCGGGCCGGCTCCACTACCGCCACCGCTGGCATGGCCAACCCCTTGCTGGCGACCGTCGAAAACTTGGTGGCCGTACTGGGCAGCCTGCTGACGCTGTTGCTTCCGCTGGTGGCGGCGGGCCTGGCCCTGGGGCTGGTGGCGTGGCTGCTGACGCGGCTGCGGCGCTGGCGGCAACGCCGAACGCCGCGCACCGACACACAACATTAACCGGCCCGCTCCGTTGTGAACATTGCTTTTTTCGCCTTATGCCCGCCGAGTTTACCGCTGATTTTTTAACGCCTTACGCTGGAAAAGTACGCGTGCGGGTGGGCGGCCTGCTGCTGCACGAAGGATGCCTGCTACTGGCTGCCCACCGAGGGCTATTGCCTGGCGGACAGCCGTTTTGGTCGCCACCGGGCGGAGGCTGGGAGTTCGGCGAGAGCCTGAAAGCAGCGTTGGTACGCGAGTTTGCCGAAGAAACCGGCCTGGCCGTGCGCGTCGGCCGCTTCCTGCACCTGCACGAGTTTCGGCGCGACGACTTGCAGGCCCTGGAACTGTTTTTCGAGGTATTGCCCGTTGCTTCCGGCCCGCCGCTGCCCCGCCTGGGCCACGACCCCGAACACGGCCCCGACGCGCAGCTGCTCAGCGAGCTGGCCTGGCTCACGCCGCGCCAACTGCTGCAATTTCCGCCCAATCAAGTACATACTATATTACAGATGGTGCTGAGCGTGGACGACGTGTTTGTGCCCCGCCAATGCTTTAAATAGCGTTCCGAAGGGCTCCGGGCAAGTACCCGCCGCTGGCTCACTGGTTCTGCTTGTACCTTGCGGGCCGGGCGCTGCACTTCCGCGCCAGCCTTTTCGCCCCGTGCCTGCTCCTGCTGCTTCCGATTTGGCCCCGGCTATGCCGCCCGCCCGCCTGCGCCTGCGCGACGAAACCTTCGCCCCGGCCGCGCCTGAAGCCTACAACCTGTACCTGCTGGCCAGCCCCGCCCGCCTCGCCCTGGCCGTGGCCGACGTGGAGCGCCGCAAAGTCCTCGTCCTCGAAGACCACGACCTGCCCGCCGGCGGCCTGCCCGCCCTGGCCGAAACCCACGATTTTCTGGCCCGCCGGGGCTGGAACGAAGTGCGCCTCGCCGTGAGTGGCCGCGCCTTCACACTGCTACCCGCCCCGCTCTTCCGGCCCGGCGACGAGGCCACTGCCCTGCGCCTGCACCACACCGTGCGCCCCACCGAAACCGTGCAGCACCTCCCCCACCCCGCCCTAGAACTAGTAAACATATTCGCCGCCGACACCGCCCTCGCCCACTGGCTCGCCGCCGCCCACGGCCCCGCCGGTCGCCTGCTGCACCACACCAGCGCCCTGCTCGCGGGCCTGGGCCGGCAGCGCGAAGCCGGGGCCCCGCGCCGCCTCTACCTCAGCCTGAGTGCCACCGAAATCACGCTCGTTGTGCTGGGGCCGCAGCTCGAATACTGCAACGTATTCGCCTACACCACCGCCGAAGATGTCCTTTACTTCACCATCCTCGTGATGCAGGAAATGGGCCTCAACCCCGACGACGACCACGTAACCGTGTGGGGCGAACTAACCCACGACTCGGCCGTCTTCGACCTGCTCCGCACCTACTTACGCCACGTCCGCCTCGGCCAGCGGCCTTCCGAGTTGCAGTACAGCTACCGTTTCGCCGACGTGTTTGAGCACCGCTATTTCGACCTGCTGAGCCTGCATTTTTTGGGCTGAACGACCAGTGGTCGGGCGCATCCCGCGCAGCGGTTGGCTACGCCGAACTTTGTTTCGTCCGGCCACTGCCGTAGGCTGCCCCGAAACGACACTCGTCGGGCGATTCGTCCGACGGGCCTCGCGCAAGCCGTTCTCACCGCAGTGGCCGGACGAACCCTTCGGAAATTCGCCCGACCACTGGCCCAACGCTCCTCCCACCCCATGAAAACCGCCCTCTTCCCCGGCTCTTTCGACCCCTTCACCAACGGCCACCTTGATGTGGTGCAACGCGGCCTCGCGCTCTTCGATGCCGTAATCGTCGCCCTCGGCACCAACAGCAGCAAGCAGCGCTACCTGCCGCTGCCGCAAATGCTGGCCCTCATCACCCAACTTTTTGCCGACGAGCCCCGGGTGCAAGTCACCACCTACCAGGGTTTGACGGCCGATTTTGCCCGCGCCACCGGGGCCACCGTGCTGCTGCGCGGCCTCCGCAACACCCTCGATTTCGAGTACGAAACCCCCATCGCCCAAGCCAACGCCCACTTGCACCCCGGCCTCGAAACGGTATTTCTGCCGCCCGCGCCCACGCTGGCCGGGGTCAGCAGCACCATCATCCGCGACATTCACCGCTTTGGGGGCGACGTGTCGGCGTTTTTACCATATGAGTTGAATTGCTGAATTGTTGCATTACTTAATTGTTAGTTGTTCTGACGGACTGTTTTTGAATCTGCGTTAGAACGGCCAAAAATTAAACGATGCAACAATTCAGCAATTAACCCCCTACTTTTCCACCTTCTTTTCGCCCTTTACCGGCGGTTTTAGAGCCTTCTCGGGCTTGCCGGCCATCTCTGTCAGGTAGTGGCGCAGCACGAGGGCGATGGATTCGTAGGAATCTTCGAGTTTGGCCAGGGCATCCTGGGGGCTCATCCACTTCACTTCTTCGATGTACTCTTCGGCCTGGGGCTTCATGAGGCTGTCGTCGAGACAGTTCATGACGTACCAGTTGGTCTTTTTCAGCATCTTATTGCCCTTGTAAGCGTAGCTGTGCCAGGTGCTGGGCAACTCGGCCCCGAGGGCGAGCTTGATGTTGGTTTCCTCCTCCACTTCGCGCAACGCACCCAACTGCGTGTCTTCGTCGCCCTTGAGCTTGCCTTTGGGCAAATCCCACTTGCCGAGGCGGTAAATCATCAGCACTTCGTCGCCTTTTACGACGAGGCCACCGGCGGCTTTGGCTATCTTGAACTGGTCTTTGAGGTGCTGGGTGAGAAATTTTTTCTTCCGCGCCAGCATGGTCAAGGTTTTAAGCTTTTTGAGCTTTTTTACTTCCATTAAACGCAGCAGGCGGTCAAGGAACAACGGGCCGGCATCGCGCACGAGCACGTCGCCCACCAGGTCTTTCGACGTAAAATCGTCGTCGGGATTAAGCACGAGGTCGTACTTGTGCTTGTAGGTTTTCTCGCCGAGATTTTTGATAACCAGCGGAATGTCGTTGATGAAGAGGTTCATCGGTAAAGGGCTGAGTTGAATGCGAACCGCCGTACAGTGGCAGCTCCCGGCCGTAAACGGAAACCCCGCCCCGGCGGCCGAAAGATACGGCGGCTGTACCACCAAGCTGTGCTGCCACCGGAGGGGGCTCGCGTCACAACGAGGCCGTTCTGGGGCAGCCTACGCGAGACCCCTCCGGTGGC
>JANYFQ010000137.1 GCA_025362615.1 Hymenobacter sp.
CCCGCGCCGTTCTTACTTCTTCTTCAAGCCCAGTTCAATCAGCCGCTCGTTCAGAAATTCGCCGGCCGTGATGTCGGCTTCCTGCTTGGGGTTGTCGGCGCTCACGCAGCTTTCGAGGGCGGCCAGGCTCATTTCGGAGCGTGGGTGCATGAAGAACGGAATGCTGTAGCGCGGGCTGTTCATGCGCTCGCGGGGCGGGTTCACCACGCGGTGGATGGTGCTCTTGAGCACGCCGTTGGTGAGGCGCTGAAGCATATCGCCCACGTTCACCACAATCTGGTCGGGCAGGGCGGTGATGGCAATCCACTGGCCGTCGCGGCGCTTCACCTGCAGGCCGTCGGCCGAGGCCCCCATGAGCAGGGTGATGAGGTTGATGTCGCCGTGTTCGGCGGCCCGCACGGCATCGGCGGGCACGGCGTCGGGGTCTTCGATGGGGAAGTAGTGGATGGGCCGCAGGATGGAATTGCCGCTTTTCACTTTGGCATCGAAGTAGTGTTCGGGCAGCTCCAGGTAGAGGGCAATGGCGCGGAGCACGTCGGTGCCGGCGCTTTCGAGGGTGCGGTAGGCCGTGAAGGTGCTCTGGTGAAAGCCGGGCACTTCGGTGGGCCAGATGTTGGCCGGGTACTCGTGGCGCACGGGGTCGGTGGCATCTTCCACCTCTTGGCCGACGTGGTAGAACTCCTTGAGGTCGCCGGTGTTGCGGCCCTTGGCGTGCTCCTTGCCCTTGCTGATGTAGCCGCGCTGCCCGGCCAGCTCGGGCACTTCGTAGGCCTGCTTGGCGGCATCGGGCAGTTGGAAAAACTGCTGCACGTCGGCGTAGAGGGCGGCGGTTTGGGCATCGCTGAGGCCGTGGTTTTTGAGGGCCACGAAGCCGATGTTCTGGTAAGCGGCCCCGAGGGCCTGCACGAAGGCCGCCTTGCGGGCGGGGTCGCCGGAGCGGAAGTCGGCCAGGTCGAGGGACGGGATTTCGTCCAACAGTTGCTCTTGCATAAACGGGGGGGGATGCGGGGGTGGGAAAAGGTCGGTGCCTCGGCGGGCCGGGCACGGCGCAAGTTACGCACAAAGCCGCACGGGGCGGTTGGTGTAACCGGTTTGGGCAGAAATTCCGTACTATTGCGGCACTCGCTGCCACTTCATCATTCTTTTCTTTCACCCTTTTCACTTTTGACAATGAAATATTCTCCGTTGCTGCTCGGCACGGCTGCTGTGCTCCTCGTGGGTTGCGAGCCGTCGCGCTCGACCACCGAAGCCACCAGTGCCCCGTCCACCGTCACCGCTACCTCGCCGGCCGTGCGGGCCGAGAGCATGACCAAAAACGGCCTCACGCTCACGCCGCTCACCACTTCGCCCAAAATGCCCGAGGCGCAGATGCAGTTGCTCTCGCCGCCGGCCACGGCCACGCTGCCGAGCGGCGACGTGGCCTTCGACTACCAAATCACCAACTTCCAGCTCAGCAAAATGAGCGGCGGCATGGGAATGGGCCAGATGGCCAACTCCATGAAGGGCCAGCACATCCACAACATCGTGGACAACGAGCCCTACTCGGCCCACTACACCACCAGGTTCAGCAAGCCCCTGGCCGATGGGCCGCACGCGGTGCTTTCGTTCCTTTCGCGCTCGTACCACGAGAGCCTCAAGCACCGGGGGGCGTATGATTTGCGCATCATCAACGTCGGCGACGTGAAGGCCGGCACCCCGCCGCCCATCGACGTGCGCGGCCCCAACCTGTTCTACAGCCGCCCCAAAGACACCTATGCCGGGGCCGATGCCAAGCGCATCCTGCTCGACTTTTACCTCGTGAATACCATCCTGGAGCCGGGCGGCAACAACGTGCGGGCCACCATCAACGGCACCGAATTTATGCTCGACAAGTGGCAGCCCTACCAAATGGAGGGCCTGCCCGCCGGCGAAAACACCGTGAAGCTCGAACTCGTGGACAGCGGCGGGGCCGTAGTGCCGGGGGCTTATAACTCGGTCACGCGCACGTTTACCGTGACGCCGTAGGTGATTGATTGAATTGCTTAATTGTTGAATTGCTAAATTGTTGGTCGTTCTGGGATGGTCGTTCTGGCATCTGTCCCGTAGCGGGCGCAGCGGCGAAACGCCGTGGGCGCAGTGCCCCAGGGCACCTAAGAGCAACAATTTAGCAATTCAAC
>JANYFQ010000026.1 GCA_025362615.1 Hymenobacter sp.
GCAAAGCGCCCGGCAGCGGGCCGCTGCTGGCCACGGCCACCGGACTGCCGCCGAACATCACGGTCACGGTGCCGCCGGCGGCCGTGAGGCCGGGCGGCAGCTGCACGAACTGCAGTACGCCGGTACTGGCCGCGCCGGGGCTGGTCGTCGTCAGCGTAAAAGCCACGGGCTGCCCGGCCACCGCGCTGGCCGGCCCGCTGATGGCCACGCCCAGGTTGGCGGTACCCGCGGCGGGCACCACCAGGGGCTGCACCACGGCCACATTGTTGCTCGCAATGGGGTCGGTGATGCCCGTCACCACGGCCGTGGCCGTGCTCACCAGGGCCCCGGTGTAAGCGGCGGGCAGCACAAAGCTCACGGTGTTGAGCCCGGCCGCGCCACTTTGCAGGTTGGCCAGGGCGGGCAGCGTCACGAGGCCGGTGCTGTTGTCGTAGGTGCTGCCGTCGGGGTAGTTGGCGGTGGTGGCGGTGGTGCTGCCGGGCAGCGCCCCGTTTACGCGCACGGCGTTGAGGCCGGTAATGGGCAGGCTGGTGGGCAGGCTGGTGGGCAGGCTTACGGTGGTGGCCACGCCGGGGGCGGTGCTGGGGCCGTTGTTGAAGGCCGTGATGCCGTAAGTCAGGCGGTTGCCGGGCGTTATCTGCCCCACGCCGGTCAGCGTCACCTGCACGTCGGCCGAGGCCAGCAGCGTGGTGGTGAGGCCGGCCGTGTTGTTCAGCAGGTTGGGGTCGGGCGAGGTGCCCGTCACGCTGGCCGAGGTCGTCAGGCTCAGGTCGCCGTTGGCCGGGGCCGGGTAGCCAACGGTGGTGATGAGGGCGCTGGCCGGGCTAAGAGCCGGCACGGCGGCCAGCGTGAGCAAGCCGGTGGCGGTGCTGTACGTAGTGCCCCCGGCGTAGGTGGCCGTGGGGCCAACCACCGAGGTTGGCCCCGCGCCGTTGAGGGTGAGCTGCTGAAAGCCGCTGGTAGGCAGCCCGGCGGGCAGGTTCAGGGTTTGGCTCACGCCGGTGGCCGGGGCCGGGCCGTTGTTGGTGGTGGTGAGGGTGTAGGTAAGGGCCTGGCCCACCGTCGCGCCCGACGGCCCGGAGAGCGTCACGGCCAAATCGGCGGGTGCAGTGGGCACGGCCGTCACTTGGGCCGTGGCCTGGTTGTCGGCCGGAACATTGTCCTGCGAGGCCGTTTGCACCGCCGCCGTGGCCGTGGCCACGCCCAGCGCCGGAGCATTGAAGCCGACGGTGTACGCGGCGTTGCTGCCCGCGCCGGGGTTCTGGCTGGCAATGGTCGGAAACGTGACGAGGCCAGTGGCCGAATTGTAGGTGGCCCCGCCGGCGTAGGTGGCCGTGGTGCCGCTGGTGCCAGTGGGGCCAGCCCCGTCGATGGCAACGGCCCCGGCGCCCGCAATGGGCAGGCCGGGCGGCACCACCACCGTGGTACTCACGCCCGTGGCCGGGTTCGGCCCCCGGTTGCCCTGCACCACGCTGAAGGTAATGGCCGTACCTGGCGCGGCGCTGGTGGCGCTGGCGCTCACCAGCACAAAGGCGTTGGCCGGGCCGGTGGCGGCGGTGCTCACGGTGGTAGCGGCGGCGGCGGTGTTGTTGCCGGGCACGGCATCGGCGGGACTGCTGCTCACGCTGGCCCCCACCGCGTAGTTGCCGGCCGGGGCCGTAAAGCCCACCGTGTTGGTCAGGCTCTGGCCGGGGGCCAGGGCCAAAATGACGGGGAACGCCACGGTGTAACCCGCGCCCGCGCTGCCCGTCACCACGCCGCCGCCGGTCACAAACACGTTGGTGGCCCCGGCGGGCACGGTCACGGTCTGGGCCACGAGCGGGGCCGCCGAGGGGTACGCGGCCCCGCCCACGTTGGTCGTCGTCACGTTGTAAGCCACCTGGTTGCCGGCCGTCACGGCGGCGGGGCCGCTGATGGCCGTCGTCACGTCGTAGAGCAGCAAGGTGGTGTTGGTGGCCACGGCCGTGTTGTTGGCCGTCTGGCCCGCCTCGTTGGTGGTGGTGCTGATGGCGGCCGTGGCCGTAACGGGGGCCGAGGGCGGCTGGGTGTAGTTGATGAAGGAGCCGAACGACGCGCCCGTGAGCAACGAGCCGGGGCTGCCGGTGGTATAGCCGGCGTAGGTTACGAGGCCCGTGGCGGCGTTGTAGCTGCCGCCGCCGGTGGCGCTCACGCCGCTCAGGCCGGGCGGGAGCTGCACGGTGGCCACCACGCCGTTGGCCGTAACGGGGCCAAAAAACGACTGGTTCTCGAACGTGACCGTGAACGTGCCGGTGCTGCCCGCCACCGTCGGCCCGCTGTTTACAATGCTGGCCTCCACGTCGGCCGACACGATGATGGGCCGGTTGGGGCCGAACTCCGACGTGCCCTGCCCCGGCAGGTACGCCGTGGCCGTGAGCGAGCCGGTGATGGCGTTGCCGCTCAGGGGCGGCGTCAGGGCGGGCACCGTCAGGGTGCCGGTGAAGTTGCCCGCCGGGTCGCAGGTGAGGGTGCCCACGTAGGTGCGGCCCTCGCCGTGGGGCAGCACGGTGGGGTTGAGGCTCGAAACCGGGCCGTTGTTGTTGGCCTGCACGTTGTCGGCGGTGTAAAATTCGACCGTCGCGCCGCCAAACAGCGTCTGGCCGGGGGCCGACCCCACGAAGCCCTGCACGTTTACGCTGGCGCTGGTGCTGCTCGTGGCCGTGGCCAGCGTCAGCACGGGGTAGTTCATGCCGCCGTTGGCGAAGGCCGCCGTCAAGGTGCCGTCGTTGGTGGTCACGCCGTCGCCGTTGCCGTAGTCCTGGTTGCCGTTCACGGCGTAGCTGGGGTCCGAAATCAGGTCGATGCCCAGGTTGCCGCCCGTGGGCTTGTTAAACGGCGTACCGTTGAAGTACGTGCTGTTGCGGCTCAGGATGATGTTGCGCTGCCCGTAGCCCACCACGATGGCGCTGGCCTGGGTTTGGTTGAAGACGTTGAAGGCGATGGAGTCGGGGTTGGTGCCGGTGGTGCCGCCCGTCGTCTGGCGCTGCAAATACAGCAGCGCCGCGCCTTCGAGCTGCGAGCGGGCCAACGAGAGGCCGCCGTTGCCGCTGTCGAAGAACGTGTTGTTCCGCACCACGTTGTAGCCCGTGCCGCCGAGGGCCACCCGCCCGATGTCGAACTGCACCCCGTCGGAGTTGGAGGTCCGAATCAGGTTGTAGAGAATGCGTATCGGCCCCGAGCCCCCCCCGTCGCCGACCGAGATGTTGTCGCCCCCGGCTTGACGGTAGCCGTTTTGCACCAGCTCGTTGCGAAGCAGCAGCACATCGCTGCCCGCCCCCGAGCCACCGCTGGGAAAGTTAATGCCCGAATTAGAACAGTAGCCCACCGCGTTGCGGCGCACGGCCACGCCCATCGTGCCGCCGCTCAGGTTGATGCCGTACGTGCTGGTGGTGCCGGGCTGCCCCAACTCGGGGTCGTTGAGGTCGAAGGCCGTGGTGCCGACCAGGTTGTTTTCGAGCACCACACCGGTGCCGTCGCTCACCTGCACGGTGCGGGTGGTGCCGTGCAGGGCCAGGCCGCGCACGGTGGCGTTGTTGGCATTCAGCACCAGCACGTTTCCAACGCTGCTCAGGCCGTAAATCTCCACCTCGGGCCGCTCGAAGCGGGCAAAAGAAATATTGCCCGTGCCCACGGCGGCAAATTACCCGCCGCTGCCGCCCAGGCCTACCTGGCCGGGGTTGCTGTCCTGCACGTTCAGGGTTTGGGTGCTGCCGTCGAGGGTCGTGCCCGCGTCGGTCAGCGTCGGCAGGGCCGTCAGCACTTGCAGCCGCGCCCAGGCGTTGGCCCCGCTGCTGGCGTTGAGGCCGCTGGCCAGGCCGCTCCGCAGGCCGGCCGGCACGCCCGTCGTGGCCCCGTTCGGAATCATAAAAATGCTGGTCTCGCGCCCGGCCACCTGCCCGGCCTGGGCCAGGTTGGCGTTGGTCAGGGCGTTGGCGTTCAGCAAAAACTGCCGCACCGAGCCTTGCCCGGCGTTGTTGGTATTGACGATGACATCGAAGCTGTACCCAAAATCCACCCCCGTGATGGGCGCGGCGGCCACCGTCACCGGGGCCAGGCTCTGGGCCACCAGGCTGCCCAGCGGCACCCCGCTGCCGCTCGGCCCCACCGTGAAGGCCGCCGTCTGGTAGGTGTTGTAGGTGCCCGTCACGGCTTGCAGGCCCGCCAGCACCGTGAAGCCGTTCACGCTCACGCTCACCGTTTGCTGCCCGCCGTTCACGCGGTTGGCCGCCGCAAAGCGCACCGTGTAAGTGCCCGCCGGCAAGTTGAAGGTTTGATTGACGGCCCCCGTGAGCTACAAAAAAGCCGCCCGGCTGCCGCTGCCCGTGTTGGGCGGCGTGAAGGCGCTGTTGTTGGCCTGAATGCCCGCCCCGGCGTTGAACGTCCAGGCCACGCCGGCCACGGCCGAGGGGTCGTACTGGTAGTCGGGCGCAAAGGGGCCGGCCAGCGTCCCGGCCTCGAAGCCGGGGTTGCCGATGGGGTTCACCCCCAACGGGGCACCGCCGCTGAGCACCTCCACGTTGTCCAGAAACAGGGTGTTGTCGCCGGTGCTGGTCTGGCCCGCAAAGGCCAGGTCGATGTTATTGCCCGTCGTGGTGCCCGTCACCACCAGCGCCCCGTTGGGGCCGGAGTCGGCCAGGGCGGGGGTTTCGCCGCCCACCCGGTTCGCGTCATCGGCCCCGGCGTTGGTTCTAAAGGTTTGCACCGACAGCAGCGCCCCGGTGCTGCCCGGCCGGCTGCTCGTTACGGTGCCGCTCACTACGCGCACCGTGTAGTCGCCGGCCGCCAGGCCCGCAAACGTGTACGCCCCCACGGCATCGGTGACGGTGCCGCTCACGTAGGCCCCGCCGTTGTCGTACAGTTCCACCACGGCCCCCGGCCGGCGGATGCTGCCGCTTACAAAGCCGCTGGCCGAGGCCGCAGCATTGGCCGTGGCGTAAGGGCGGCCCGCGCCCCCGCCGTAGTTCACGTCCTCGAATACCGTACCGCTGAGGGTAGTTTGGGCCAGCAGGTGGCCCGGAGTAGCCGCCAGCACCGTAAGCGCCAGCAGCAGGGTGGTCAGAAATGTTTTCATAGCAAAGCGGTTAGCACCTGCGCTTGGTGGCAGCCAACGCTGCGGTGCCAGCGGCGGCCGGAGGCCAGGGTCCGTAATTTTTCTGTGTGGCGCACAAATTGCAGCGAACGCAAATGCCTTATTCTAACAAAGGTACGCCCCAGGCAAGTTGGCAAATTATGACTTTCGCCCAACCCGGTCTTCAACCCAACGAATGCAAAAATTTTCCCGGTGTGCGGCACCACCGCCGGGGCTTGCAGCGGCGGCCACCGCGCCCCGCAGGTGCCGGGCCGGCCTTTCAGCCGTGCTGGCGTTTGTAGGCCAACGCCGCTATTCGAGGCGGAAGGCATCGGCATCGGCCAGGGCCGGAAACGCGGCCCGGAACGTCCGCAGCGCGTCGCGGTGCAGGGTGCGGGTGATGCACATTTCGAGGTTGCCGGCCTGCACGAGGTATTCGCCGCGCATATCAATCACGGCCGAGTCGCCGGCGTAGGCGTGGCCCAGGCCGTCGGTGCCGACGCGGTTCACGCCCAGGCAGTAGGCCACGTTTTCGAGGGCGCGGGCGCGGAGCAGGGTGGTCCAGGCGTTGCGGCGGGCGGTGGGCCAGTTGGCTACGTAGAGGAGCAGGTCGTAGGGCGCGGCGGGGCAGTTGCGGCTCCAGACGGGGAAGCGCAAATCGTAGCACACCAGGGGGCAGATGCGCCAGCCCCGCCACTGCTGCACGAGCCGGGCCGTGCCGGGCGCGTAGTGGTGCTGCTCGCCGGCGAAGCTGAAGAGGTGGCGCTTGTCGTAGTAGTCGAGCGAGCCGTCGGGGCGCACCCAGAGCAGGCGGTTGCGGTGGGTGCCGTCGTCGGCCCGGACGATGAGGCTGCCCGTGACGACGGCATCGTGGGCGGCGGCGGTGCGCTGCATCCAGGCCACGGTGGGGCCGCTCATGGGTTCGGCCAGGGCGGCGGCTTCGAGGGTGAAGCCGGTGCTGAACATCTCGGGCAGCACGATGAGGTCGGTCGGGATGGGGATGTGGGCCAGCCGCGCGTCGAAGGCCGCGCAGTTGGCCGCCGGGTCGTGCCACACCAGGTCGGTTTGCAGCAGCGTGACGGTGAGGGTGTCTTCCATGTGTTTGCAGAAAAAAGGGGGAGGGCGGGGCTGCAAAGGTACAGGCGGCCGTTGAGCGGTGTACCATCAAGCGGTGCGGCCACCTAAAAGCGCAGCCGCCCGGCCGCTGCTTGCAGCGTGGCCGGCTCTTTGGCGAAGCACAGCCGCACCAGCCCGTCGTCGAACCCGTCGTGGTAAAAGGCCGACACCGGCACCACGGCCACGCCCGCCGTGCGGGCCAGGTGGTGGGCGAAGGCCACGTCGCCCCCGGCGGGGGCCAGGGCCGGGTGGCGGGCCAGTTGGAAGTAGCCGCCCGGCACCGGCAGCAGCTCCCAGGCCGAGCCGGCGAGCAAGGCCCGGAATGCGTCGCGCTTGGCCTGGTAGAAGGCCGGCAGGCTGCGGGCGTGGGTGTCGGCGGGGTCGGTTTCGAGGATGTCGGCCAGGGCGTGCTGGGTGGGCGTGCTCACGGCGAAGGTGAGGAACTGATGTACGCGGCGCACCTCGGCCGAAAGGGCGGGCGGGGCCACGCAGTAGCCCACCTTCCAGCCGGTGGCGTGGTAGGTTTTGCCGAACGAGGCGAGCACGAACGTGCGCCCCAGCAGGCCGGGGTGCTGGCGGGCGCTGGCCGGGGCCACGCCGTCGAACACCAGGTGCTCGTACACTTCATCCGAGAGCACGAAGGTGTCGGTGCCGGCCAGCAGGTCGGCCAGGGCCTGCCAGTCGGCGGGGGCGAAGATGGCCCCGCTGGGGTTGTGGGGCGTGTTTATCAGCACGAGGCGGGTGCGGGGCGTGAGGGCCTGGGCCACGGCGGCCCAGTCGGGCCGGAAGTGCGGGGCGGCCAGGCGCACGTACACCGGCGTGCCGCCTTGCAGGCGCACGGCGGGGCCGTAGAGGTCGTAGGCGGGCTCGAAAATCAGCACTTCATCGCCGGGGCGGACCACGGCGGCGAGCACGGCGTAGAGCGCCTCGGTGGCCCCGGCCGTGACGGTGATGTCGGTGTCGGCATCGGGGGCGGGGGTGGCGGGCTGGCGGCGGGCGAGCTGGGCGGCAATGGCCTGGCGCAGGCGCAGCAAGCCGGGCATGGGGGCGTACTGCTGGGCCTCGTCGCGCAGGGCGTAGTGGGCCAGGGCCTGGCGCAGGGCCAGCGGCGGCCCAAACTCGGGAAAGCCCTGGGCGAGGTTGATGGCCCCGGTTTGCTGGGCCAGGGCCGTCATCTGGCTGAAGATGCTGGTGCCGACGTCGGGGAGTTTGGAGGTGAGGCGCATGGGGGTTGGGGGCTGGGGTGGGGGTCGCCGGGCCGGGCGGGGCGGGGTGGTTCAAAGGTCGGGCGGCGGGCGCAAACAAGGGCAACCCGCCGGGTCGGCAACCTCCGGTTTCAACGCGCCGGGGCGGGAGTTGAACGGCCGGCGGCGGCAGTCAGACTAAATAAAATGGCGTTTGGTTAATTAACATCGTACAGTAGGTGTATTAGCCGGCCGGGTGGCCGGCCGCTTTCCCTTCTTCCCCCCCCTGCTCCGATGAAAACTTTTACCACCTGCTGGGTGCTGCTGCTGCTGGCAGCGGCCCCGGCGTCGGCCCAAACCGTTGTCAATGCCTACGCCCGCGTCACGGCCCAGAGCGGCACGGGGCTCACGCTGAGCAACCTGTCGGGCACGTTTGCGGCCGGCGACGAGGCCCTGTTGATACAGATGCAGGACGACGTGATTGGGGCCAACACGGCCAACACCGCCAGCTTTGGCAACCTGGGCAGCGTCCGGTCGGCGGGGCTTTACGAGCGGGTGGTGCTCACGGCGGCTTCGCCCACGAGCGTCGCGCTGGCGGCCGTGCCGGGCACCACGTTCAACTACTCGGCCAACACGCGGGTGCAGCTCGTGTCGTTCCCCGACCTGGGGGCGGGCGGCAACTTCACCACCACGGCCGCGCTGGGAGCCCTGGCCTGGACCGGCAACGTGGGCGGGGTGCTGGCGTTTCGCGTCGCGGGCACGCTCACGCTGGCTCACAGCCTCACGGCCGACGGCCGGGGCTTCCGGGGCGGCAGCCCCAACCCCACCAACGGCTACACCGCCTGCGACGTCACCACTTACGTGGACAACGGCGCCACCTACCCCCGCTACGGCCGCAAGGGCGAAGGCATTTACAACGACAACGGCGCTTACCCCGTGGGCCGGGGCCACCTGCTGACGGGCGGCGGCGGCGGCAACGACACCAACGCCGGCGGCGGCGGGGGCGGCAACTTCACGGCCGGCGGCCTGGCCGGGCCGGGCTGGAACAGCAGCGCCGGCGGGTGCAGCGGCAGCGCCGGCGGCGGCGGCGGCCTGGGCCTGAGCGGCAGCATTGGCGCGAGCCGGGTGCTGATGGGCGGCGGCGGCGGCGGCGGCCAGCAAAACGACAACGTAGCCACCGCCGGCGGGGCGGGCGGGGGCCTCATCTTCGTGCGCGCCGCCGTGCTGCAAACCCTGGCCGGCTGCGGCGGCGGGGCCATTGCCATCAGCGCCAACGGCGCGGCGGCGGCCAACGCCGGCAACGACGGGGCCGGCGGCGACGGGGCCGGCGGGGCCATCGTCCTCCAGGTCACGACCTACGCCCTGGCCGGGGCCTGCCCCCTCAACCTGAGCGCCAACGGGGCGGCGGGCGGCAACGTGAACACCAGCAGCACCCACGGCGGCGGCGGCGGCGGCGGCAAAGGGGCCATCGTGCTGGCCAACGCCGCCACCACGCCCAACAACATGAGCGTGACCATCAACGTGGGGCAAGGGGGGGCCAACTACACGGGCGGCACCGTGGCCGACCCCGGCGCCCCGTCGCTCACCACGCCTCTCTTCCTGAGCGCCGGCCGCTCCCTGCCCGTGGTGCTGACGGCCTTTGCCGCCGCCCCCGAAGGCCCCGGCACCCGCCTGACCTAGGCCACGGCCTCGGAACGCCACAGCGCCGGCTTCGAGGTCAAACGCGCCCCCGGCAGCGCCCCCACGGCTTTCGAGCGCATCGGCCGGGTGGCCGCCGCCGGCAGCACCGACAAGCCCCAGGCCTACGCCTTCGGCGATGCCCGCCCCCCGGCCGGCACCGCCTACTACCGCCTGCGGCAAGTGGACGCCGACGGTGCCGTCAGCTACTCGCCGGTGCGGGCCGTGCGCCGCGAGGCGACCGGCGCGGCCCCTGGCTTCGCCCTGGCCCCCAACCCCGCCCAGGCCCGCGTCGCCCTCGACCGCCGCGCCCTGCCCGCCGGCCCGGCCCTGGCCGTGGTGGCCGACCTCAGCGGCCGGACGCTGCTGCGCCAGGCCCTGCCCGCCGACGACGAGCACCCCATCCTCGACCTGCAAAAGCTCCCCGCCGGCCTCTACCAAGTGCGCGTCGAACAAGCCGGCCGGGCCTGGGTGCAGCGCCTCGTGAAGGAGTAGGGCACCGCCGCCCCAGCCCCCGGCGCATTGCCCCCAACCCACTAGTTGGTGCGCGGCAACGAACAACCAATCCGGCATCAGCAACAAGCAAAACCCCGGGCGCACCGGGCAGGCAATGGC
>JANYFQ010000171.1 GCA_025362615.1 Hymenobacter sp.
ACCAGAGCTAGAGCTAGAAACTAGTTCCCCCTCTCCCCCGGAGAGGGGGCTAGGGGGTGAGGCGACGGCAGAAGAGCCAGCGCGTGGCCCCTCACTCAGCGCATACAGCACCGGCAGCACCAGCAGCGTGAGCAGCGTGGCCGACACCAGCCCCCCCATGACGACGGTGGCCAGCGGACGCTGCACTTCGGCCCCGGCGGAAGTGGCCAGGGCCATTGGCAGAAAGCCCAGCGAGGCCACGGTGGCCGTCATCAGCACCGGCCGCAGCCGCACCTCGGTGCCCCGCCGGATGCGCTCAACCAAGTCCGTCACGCCTTCGGCTTTGAGCTGGTTGAAGTAACCAATCAGCACAATGCCGTTCAGCACGGCCACCCCGAAGAGGGCAATGAAGCCCACCCCGGCCGGGATGCTGAACGGCATTCCGCGCCCCCACAGGGCCAGCACCCCACCGATGGCCGACAGCGGGATGGCCGTAAAAACCAGGGCCGCCTGCTTGAGGGAGCCGAAGGTGAAGAAGAGCAGCACGAAAATCAGCCCCAGGGCCACCGGCACGGCGATGGTGAGGCGGTCGGTGGCCTGGCGCAGGTTCTCGAACTGGCCGCCGTAGGTGGTGTAGTAGCCGGGCGCAAAGTGCATTTGCCGGCTCAGGCGCTGCTGCACTTCCCTGACAACCGTTTCCACGTCGCGGCCCCGCACGTTGAAGCCCACCGAAACGCGGCGTTTGGCGTCGTCGCGCTGAATCTGGTTGGGGCCTTCTTCGAGGGCCACGGTGGCGAGCTGCTCCAGCGGCACCTGCTCGCCGCCGGGGGCGGCAATGAAGAGCTGGCGGACGCTGTTGATGTCGCGGCGCAAGTCGGCCCGCAGGCGCAGCACGAGGTCGTAGCGGCGCTCCTGCTCGAACACCTGGCCGGCCGTTTGGCCCGCGAAGGCGGTTTGCACGGTGCGGTTCACTTCGTCCACCCGCAGGCCGAAGCGGGCCAGGCGGGCGCGGTCGAGCCGCACCACGATTTGCGGCAGGCCGGTGACTTGCTCCACGTACACGTCTTCGGCCCCCGGCACCCGGCGCACCACGGCCCCGGCCTGGCGGGCGTAGTCGGCCAGCTGGGCCAGGTCTTCGCCGTAAATCTTGAGCACCACGTCCTGCTTGGCCCCGGAGCTGAGTTCGTTGAAGCGCATTTGAATGGGCTGCTGAAAGCTGAAGGTGACCCCTGGAATCACGCCCACGACGGTGGCCATCTGCTCGGCCAACGCCTCCTGCGAATGGGCTTTTTTCCAGTTGGCGGGGGGGCGCAGGGTGATGATGAGGTCGGCCGCGTCCACCGGCATAGGGTCGGTCGGGATTTCGGCCGACCCGATTTTGGCCACCACCTCGCGCACCTCGTCGGGGAACTGGCGCTGGAGCAGGCCGGCGGCTTGTTGGGCCTTCTCAATGGTGTAGCCCAGCGACGAACCGGGCAGGGTGCGCATTTCGGCGGCAAAGTCGCCCTCGGCCAACGGCGGGATGAACTCGCCGCCCAGGGTGCGAAACACGAAAAAGGCCCCCACCAGCAGCCCCCCCGCCGCGCCCAGCACCACGGCCTTGTAGCGCAGGGCGGCGGCCAGCAGCGGGGCGTAGCGGCGGGTGAGCCAGGCCAGCATCCGGTCCGAAATCGTGGTTTTGGGGTCGGTGTCGCGGCTTAGGGCCAGGGCCGCCATCATGGGCACGTAGGTCAGGGAAAGGACAAAGGCCCCCAGAATGGCGAAGGCCACGGTCTGGGCCATCGGCCGAAACATCTTGCCCTCGGTGCCGGCCAGGGCCAGCAGCGGCAGGTACACGATGAGGATGATGATTTCGCCAAAGGCCGCTGAGGAGCGGATTTTGCTGGCGGCGTGGTAGGTTTCGTCGTCCATCTGCTCGGTGGTGAGCCGCCCCGTGAGCCCGCCGCCTCCGCCGTGCAAGCGGTGAACAATGGCCTCCACGATAATCACGGCCCCGTCCACAATCAGCCCGAAGTCAATGGCCCCGAGGCTCATCAGATTGCCCGACACGCCGAACAGACGCATGAGGCTGATGGCAAACAGCATGGCCAGCGGAATCACCGAGGCCACCACCAGCCCGGCCCGCCAGTTGCCCAGAAACAGCACCAGCACGAACACCACAATCAAGGCCCCTTCGAGCAGGTTTTTTTGGACGGTGTGAATGGCGCGCCCCACCAGCGCGGAGCGGTCGAGGTACACGTCCACGGTCACGCCTTTAGGTAATGTTTTGCGGATAATGGCCATGCGCAGCTTCACCGCCTTGATAACCTCGTTGGCGTTAGCCCCTTTCAGCATCAGCACGATGCCGCCGGTTACTTCGCCCTCCTGGTTGCGGGTCATGGCCCCGTAGCGCACGGCGCTGCCCAGCTGCACGGTGGCCACGTCGCGCACCAGCACGGGCAGGCCGGTGCTGGTGCGGCGCACCACGATGTTGGCGATGTCGTCGGGGGTTTGAGCCAGGCCTTCGGTGCGGATGAAGTAGGCGGTGGGGTTGCGGTCGAGGTAGGCCCCGCCGGCGTTCTGGTTGCCCTGGTTCACGGCCTGGTACACGTCGTCCACGGTCACGCCGGCCGCCCGCAGGCGTTGCGGGTCGAGGGCCACTTCGTACTGCTTGAGCAGGCCGCCGAAGCTGCTCACGTCGGCCACGCCGGGGGTGCCCAGCAGCTGGCGGCGGACTATCCAATCCTGAATGGTGCGCAGCTCGCGGGCGTCGTACTGCTTTTCGTGGCCCTTTTCGGGCCGGATGATGTACTGGTAAATCTCGCCCAGGCCGGTGCTGACGGGGGCCAGCTCGGGCCGGCCCACGCCGGGCGGAATCTGGCTTTCGGCTTCGCGCAGCCGCTCGCTCACCTGCTGCCGGGCCCAGTAGATGTCCACGTTGTCGGCGAATACGATGGTGACCACCGACAGCCCGAAGCGGG
>JANYFQ010000243.1 GCA_025362615.1 Hymenobacter sp.
CTTTTGTGGGGTGCGGCCCCTTGATGCCGCCGGTGCCGTAGAGCGGGTCGGTGGGCGGGGCGGGTTGCACGGGCTGCGCCGGCGAAGTCACCACCGGCGCACTCGGCTCCGACTTCACGGGCGGCGCAGTCGTCGAATGCGGCCCCTTGATGCCGCCCGTGCCGTAAAGCGGGTCTTTGGATGGCGGGGCGGGGGTGCTTGCCAGCACCGGCGCAGGAGCCGCGCCGCTGCCGCTGCTACCGCCGTTGCCGTACACGGGCGGCTGCTGGTAGCCGCCCCCCGCTTGCCCCGCCCCGCTTCGTACCGGCCCTTGTGTGCTGCTGCCGTTGGCCCCGCCGCCCGTGCGCACCGGACCGTTGCCGGTAGTGGCCCGCACTGGCCCAGTACCCGTATTTGCACGCACCGGGCCGTTGCCGGTAGTGGCCCGGACCGGACCGTTGCCCGTGCGGATGGGTGGGCTGCTGGCGTAGCCGCCGGTGCGCGGCGGCGGGTAGCTGCCCGCACCCGTCCGCACCGGGGGCGTGTAAGTACCGGCCCCGCCCACCGTGCCCGGCTGGGTGACGACCGTCACCCGGCTCGAATCGGAGCCGTTGTAAGCGCCGCTGCGGCGCGGGCCGTGCCCGCCGGGGCCGGTGCCGTAGTAATTGATGGTGCAGGCGGGCAGGGCCACGAGGCTGCTCAGGGCCAGAAGTAACGTCAGGTTTTTCATGGAAATCGGGGGTTAGCAGTTCGACCAAAAAAAGTTCCCGCGTCCGGGCTTCTTTCTTGCGAAGACAATAGTAATGCCAATCCCAACCCCGGCCGTGCCGCCACTGCCTAGCGCACCCGCTCGCGCACCAGGTAGTCGTTGCGGCGCGGCCCGTTGAGTTGCACCATCTCGGCCAGAAAACCGGCCAGAAACAACTGTACGCCCACAATTACGGCCACCAGCGCCATAAAAAACAGCGGCTGGTCGGTCACGTTGCGCGCCTTGAGGTTATGAAACGCCAGCCATACTTTTTCGCCCGTCAGCCAGCCCGTCAGCAGCAAACCCACCAAAAAAGAAAGCGTCCCCAGCGTCCCAAAAAAGTGCATCGGCCGCCGTCGAAACCGACTAACGAACGTGATACTGGCCAAATCCAGGAAGCCGTACACGAACCGCTCCAGCCCAAACTTGGTGGTGCCGTACTTGCGCTCCTGGTGCTGCACCACCTTCTCGCCGATGCGGTAAAACCCGTTCCACTTGGCAATGACGGGGATGTAGCGGTGCATTTCGCCATAAACCTCAATGCTCTTCACCACCCGCTGATTATACGCCTTCAACCCGCAGTTGAAGTCGTGCAGTTGAATGCCCGACAGCAGCCGCGTCGCCCCGTTAAACAGCTTCGTCGGGATGGTTTTCGAGAGCGGGTCGAAGCGCTTCTGCTTCCAGCCACTCACCAAATCCCAGCCATCCTCGGTTATCATGCGGTACAGTTCCGGCAGTTCCTCGGGCGAGTCCTGCAAGTCGGCGTCCATCGTACACACCACCCGCCCCCGCGTGGCCTCGAAGGCCACATTCAGCGCCGCCGATTTCCCGTAATTCCGATTGAAGCGGATGCCCCGCAGTGCCCCGTCGGCCGCCGCCAATGCCTCGATTACCGCCCAGGAGTCGTCGGTCGAGCCATCGTCCACGAGCAGCACCTCGTAGCTTAGGCCAGCGCCCGTCAGCACCCGGCGTATCCAGGCCACGAGTTCGGGCAACGATTCGGCCTCGTTGAGCAGCGGGACGACGATGGACAACTCCACCGGGAAGGCAGTTGGGCTACTCAAAATCGGGCTTTGGGTTTTTGAGGACGGCCGAAACCACCAAGGCAGCCAGCAGCCCGAAAATTACGGTAAACAAAAGCGCCGAAACGGCCAGTATCGGCGGGGTCATAAACTTGGCCGTGAAGCTCATCGCCTGGTCAATTTGCTCGTCCGATACCCCACCCCGCGCTTCCATGTCGGCCCGAGCTTTGTCGAGGATGCGCGTCGTCATGCCATCGTCCACAAAACTGACGTAAACCCAGGTAAACACGGCCCCAATCGCCCCCGCTACCGCCGACAGCACCGTGCCCAGGCCCACGCCCTGGCCGAAGCTCAAAAAGCCGCCCGCACAGGTTTTATAAAAGCGCTGCGCCAGCACAATACCCCCAACCAGCACCGCCAGACTGAGAAACCGCAAGGGGCTGTTTTCCAAATGCATCACGTTCACAAAAAACGAGATGATGGTGGTTATCAGGCCCGTCAGCAGGCCGTAGCGCACACCTACCGCAGCAGGCGTTGGAGTAGCAAGGGTGGTTTCCATTGAAAGAATGAGGAGATAAGGTGAAAAAACGCGGCCTGTTACTCGCGCAAAAACACGCCCGCTGGCAGCCCAAACAACAGGCCCAGCAAAAGCATCTTGCTGAAATCATTGCGGGCCAGGTCGTCGGCCGTTAGGTGCTTCAGTCGTTCCAAGTGGGCCTGGTACGCGGCCTCGCTGCCCGCCTGTTTCACCATCAGCTCGCGCTGCGACTCGGCAATTTCCAGCAGCTCGCGGCGGTTCAGCGCCTGCGCCGCCTCGCCCGTGCCCCGCGCCAGCCCCAGCAAGCAAGCCGTGCCGATGCCCGCCGCCAGCACGGCCGTCAGCCCGCCCACGGCCAGCGCCCGCCCCACCCCCGGCGCCCCCGGCCGAAACACCCGCCGCAGCAGCCACTGACTGGCCACCACCGCCAGCGGCACCACAAACCAAAACACCATCCGCTTCGGCCCAAACGCGTTGTTGCCCGTCAGGTGCAAGCCCCACAGCCACAGCCCATACGCCACGCCCATGCCCACGCCGAAGCGCAGGCCCAACCGTAGCGTCCAACCGGCCCCCGGCATCTCCCCTACCTTCTCAGCTTCACTCATCGTAGTCGCCATTCAAGCCGCAAGTTACCCCACCCTCTTTTTAAACTCCTTTTTCTCGCCCTAAACGCTGTGCGAAATTTCCCGCCCCCATCCTACCGCCCAAACCGCACCAACGCCGCCTCAGCCAGCAGGCACACCAACGCCAGCACCAGAAAATACCGCCACAACGGCCGCCCCGTTTCGCCGGCCCGCAGTTGCGCCAGTGCCGTCCCGCCCGCCCCCCCTTCCAGCACCCGCACGTTCGGCCCCACCAGCGCCCGTAGCTCGGCTGCCGAGTACGCCGCCAGCTCCGACTCCCGTTTGTCCGCATTGAACGCCAACGTCGTCAATACCTTACCGCCGTTTTTTAGTTGGTAAAACCCCGGCTCACCCATGCCCGGTGGCACCTCTAGCCGCAGCTGTCCCCCCAGCACCCGCTGCCCCGGCACCAGCCCCGTTGCGCCCCGCACCAGCCGCAACGGGGTCCGCTCGCCACCGGCCGCGCCCAGCGCCTCGGGCAGTTCCAGCGTCAGCGCCGCCTGCGTCAGCCGGTAGGCCGGCAGCTGCGCCCGCCGGTAGCTCTGCATCGCCAGCCGATACAGCACCGGCACAAACAACGCATGGCGCGTAAAATCGGAGTAACCCGCCGCAAACGGAGCCGCAAACACGTACGCCTTCCCCGCCCCGCTCCCAAACGCTGCCAGGTAGCTCTCGCCGTTCTTGAAGCGCAAAATATCAGCTCCCGTGCGCGTCCAGCGCAGCACCGGGGCCGCCCGAGGCATGGCCACCGCCCGCTGTTGCGCCCCAAACACGTCCCGAAAAAACCCGTCATTCTTGCCCGGCAACGCCAACTCCTGCTGCTCCGCTCCGGCTGCCACCGCAGGCTCCCACTGCGTTTCTCCCGCGCCGAGTGCCCGAAACAGGCTTTGGTACGAATCGCGCCCGGCAGTGGCGGCCCCCGGCACCACCACCACGCTCGCCCCGCGCTTCGCCGCCGCCACCAGCGCCTCGCGCAAGCCCGCACTCACCGTTTCCAGCTCCCGTACCAACACCAAATCAGCCGCCCGCAGCACCCCGTAATCCACCCCGCCCGCTGTGGCAAACGAATACGCAAACAGCGGCTCGTTGCCGTAAGCCGCCCGCGTCAGCGGCTCCGCCCCAATCTCCAGCACCCGAATAGCCGAAGCCGGTTGCAGCACGAAGTAAAAAGTATTGTCGAACACGATGGGCGCGTCGCCCGTCACCACCCGGCATAAAGCCACTTTATTATCAGGCACTTGCACCTGAAACTGCAAATCAGCCCGCGCCCCCGCTGCTACTGTCGTTTCCAGCGCTGCCGCTTGTCGTTTCCCTACAAACACTTTCACCGGGCACTGCGGCACTGTTACTGCCCCGCCGTTCCGCAGCCGCACGTGCAACACCAGGTTCGTTTGCGCCCGTACAAAAGCATCGTCAAACCATACACTGTCCACGTACACATTGCCCTGCGGTGCGGCCACAAAAGGTAGCAAGGTAATGCGCCCCTGCGTCATCTCCCGCAGCCGCGTCGGTGTAATGGCTGTTTTTTGAAAGTCAGAAAAGACGTAAGCAGGTTCGTTGGTAAACTCCTCATCGGTGCTCGGGAGCAATTCGTCTCCTGCTAGTTGCGCCGAAGGCCGCAATTCGTCCAATTTTCGTTGCACTACCGCCCCCGTGTAGCCCACCGCCCGGTTTGCCAGCCGAAAGTGCGTCGCCCCCGCATACCCCTTCACCAGTGTTGCTGCCTGTTCTTTGACTTCTTCCAGCAACGGACGCCCCACGTCACCCCGCGCCAGCATACTTTCCGAAGCATCCACCAGCACACTTACCACTCCATTTGACTGATTAACGGCTGTTTGGCCCGTCAAAAACGGCTGACAGAACATCAGCACCAACGCCATCAAGCCCAGCACCCGCGCCGCCAGTATCAACCATTGCCGCACCTTCCGCTGCCGGTTCGCCACCAACTCCACTTCCCGAATAAACCCGGTGTTGGTAAAGAGCACCCGTTGCGGCCGCCGCAGTTCCAGCAAATGGATAATAATCGGGACCGCTACCGTCACCAGCCCCACCAAAAACCCAGGAAATAAGAAACCCATACCGCTAATTCGTCACGAAAACCCAAATTTACAACCCGCCATCCCGCCAAACAGCCCCACCCGCGTTTTCACCGTTTCCAAGAAAGTTGCCCACCCAACTACCCGCTTTTGTTCAGGATTTGGACGCACCCCGCCAACCCTTCCAAATTTGGATTAACGGGTCCGCATCAGACTTTGCCAAGGTCTCTTTAATTTTTGTACAAACAGCGCGTGATGAACCCGAAATCCGACTTTACAAATCACGACCCAGCACTCAGAGCACGGTTAAAAAACTTATCGGTCAAATTTTAAGCACAGGCAATGGTGGCGATACTTACCTCCGCTGCACCATTGGCCAACAATATGTTGCAACAGGCTTCCAATGTCGCCCCCGTCGTCAAAACATCATCCACCACAACCACCTTTTTTCCAGCGAATAAACTGGTCTTCCCCACTAAAAAAACCGATTCCACGTTACGCCACCGTTCCAATCTATTCTTCTTGGTTTGCGTGTCCGTGGCAAACCCACGCACCAACGCCTCTTCGCTCCAGGCTACCCCCAAACCCTGCGATAGTCCCGCTGCAAACAATGCCGCTTGATTGAATCCTCGCTTCGCCATTTTCTTAGGATGTAAAGGCACCGGCACAATTAAATCAAATATTTCCGCAAAACCAGCCGCACGTAATTCCCGTCCATACAAAACACCCAACATCGTTCCCACCCCGCCAAGCCCTTTGTATTTAAGCTGATGCATCAAATGTTGCACCCTTCCCTGCCGCACAAATAGTAAATAGCTCAATGTATGCTGTAGCCGAACTTTTCCCCAAAACCGCCGTGCCAGTGGCCGCTCATCTGCCGGCATCAAATGATAGTCAGTGTAAGGCAAATCTATCCGGCACCCAATGCATATTATATCTTCGCCTCGTACCAGCGGTTCTTCACAGGCTAAACAAAGCCGGGGATAAATCAACCCTAAAAAACACTCCCACAAATCATCCAACTCCTCGCGTATCTTAGCCCAAGACAATTTCATAAAAAGTAAAACTATTTTGTAGTGCTAAAAATGTAATGCTACCACTTTTCTATTGTACTCGCATATAAAGTATTTTGTTGCAACGGTGTGGTCTTCAAGCAACTTTGAAAAGCTCAGTGACTTGCGCACCAACCGGGACGCTCGTTGCCGCAGGGTGCAGATAAAGCATTCTATGTAAGCCGTTAGCCCACTTGCTTTGCCCGCCCCCACGTGGGCTTCGCCGGCAAAGGCCTCGACGTACGCCGGCCAATAATCGGAGAAGAAGCCCGCTTGCCCCTTGAAGACAGCCGGTATCCGCTCGTAAAGCAAGGCCGCGTCGGTGCCGGAACGCCCCCCGACGTGAAAGGCCACGATTTGCCGGTTGGCCGAGTGGAGCGCCAGCCACAGCCACTGCTTGGCGGCCTTGCCTCCAACGAAGGTCCACATTTCGTCCACTTGGATGCCGAACAAGGCGACCCGTGCCCCGCGTTCCTTTTCGTGCAACTCCCGCATTAGCAGGTCGTTGTTCTCCAATTCGGCCAGTCCGGAAACCTGCCATTCGTCCGCCGCGAAGGCAAGCGCCGCATCCGCCTCCTTTTCGTTTACAGTAACGCATTCCTCGTAGGCAACCGTGTTTTTTTAGCCGGGTCAACCGGGCGATTTCCTCGTCCATGCGCTCAGCCAAGTAGTCTTCGAGCACGGGCAAGCAGTGGTCGACGTTCAGGTCGTCGGGGAGTTGGCCGCAGAGCTGCTTGAGGTAGGCCAGCAACCAAGCCTGGCTCACGCCGCAGACCCGGCAAATGCCCGTCAACGAAATTTGCTCCAACAACAGCGAATTTCTTTTTCTTAGGGTTGGCTCCGTTCTCTTCTGGGAGGGGCAAGCGGCTGACACCGTGTCGTTGAAAGCAGCGGTGCAGCGCCGAGCGAGAGAGCTGTGGCAGACTGGCTTGCAGCGCGTAGAGGCAATCATCGAGTGGCAGCAGCGTGTGCCGCCGAAAAGCCACGCACACCGCTTCCTCCGCCGGCGCGAGCACGGTGGAAGCGAGCACCGGCCCCATGCGGGCGTCGTGGGCAGTGGGGCAAGTGCGCCATTTAGCCACCGTCTTCGGATTAATACGGTGCCGGTTGGCTAGTCTTTGCAGGCTTTCCTTACTTTGCTGGATGGCCCGACGTACTGCCGGGGTCGTGCGGGCGCTGCCGTGGAGTATTGCTGCCATACTGAGCGTGAAATTCAGGCCCGAAAGATACGCCATCATACATTGGAAATGTATAGCAAACCCAAGTTGCGGATGGTAACCCCTTAACAGAAAGTCTGTTCGGCGTGGCGGGGGTACTTTTGAAGACTCTAACCCCTTCAAAACCCCCACGCCATGCGCGAACAGACCGTTGCAATG
>JANYFQ010000248.1 GCA_025362615.1 Hymenobacter sp.
CATCGAGATGCTGACCCAGGCCATCGAAGGCGGCCGGGTGTGCGGCGAAATTCAGAGCTTCCGCAAAGAGGCCAACGCCGACAACCGCCGCCTGGCGCAGTTCACGCTGTTTGAAATTGAGCACATTGGTGGTTTGGACGAATTGCTGGGCCACCTGAGCGGCATTGTGGCCACGGCTGCCCGCGAAGTAGCCGAGAAGTGCCCCAAAGAGCTGGCCCTTTTCGGCCGCGACCCCGAGGAGTTGAAGCAGCTCACCTTCAAGCGCATGACTTACGAAGCGGCCGTTGAGCTGCTCAAAACCGAAGGCTTCCCCGAGCTGGCCTTCGGCGACGACCTGGGCGCCACCCACGAAGGCCGCCTGACGGAGCTAATGGGGCCGATGTTCGTGACGCACTACCCCGAGGAAATCAAGTTTTTCAACATGAAGCAAAACGACGACGACCCCCGCGTGGTGAACTCCTCCGACCTGCTGCTGCCGCTGGCCGGCGAGTCGGCCGGCTCGGCCGAGCGCGAGTTCGACGGTGCCAAGCTGCGCGAGAAGCTGGCCAAAAGCTCGATGCTGGAGGGCCTCATTCGGCAAGGCATGAAGATGGAGGACTTCGAGTGGTATCTCGGCTTCCACGAGCAGCACGACGTGCAGCTGCACTCGGGTGCCGGCGTGGGCATGGCGCGGGTCGCGCAGTTCATTTTGGGTCAGACGGATATCCGCGAGTGCGTGCCCTTCCTGATTAACCGCGACAACGTCATCTAAATTTACTGAGGAACGGATGTTACGCAGTTGGCGCGGGCCTCTTGGCCCGTGCCGCCTACTGGCGGGCCTCTGGCCCGCACCCCAGGCCGAAATCGCAAAACCGTCCGGGTTAAACCGTTCAACGATTGGGGGCCAGAGGCCCCCAGGTAGTCGGCACGGGCCAAGAGGCCCGCGCCACCCGCGTAACACCAGTTCTTCATTTATCCTTGCAAAAGCTTCTCGACCGCGTTCAAGCCATTGATTCCCTGCTCTGCGTGGGCCTCGACCCCGTGGGCGACGACGCGGCCGTGGCCCAACGCCTGCGCGAAGTCATCGCCCAAACGGCACCGTACGCGGCGGCCTTCAAGCCCAACCTGGCGTTTTTTCTGAGCCGGACGGATGGCGTGGAGCTGCTCAAAAGCACGATTTCGGCCGTGCCCGACGACATTCCGGTCATCCTCGACGGCAAGTTCGGCGACATTGCCAACACCGCCGACCACTACGCCCGCTTTGCCTACGACGTGCTTGGGGCCGATGGCGTGACGGTGAACCCCTACCTGGGCGACGACGCCATCCGGCCCTTCGCCCGGCCCGGCAAGCTGGTGTTTTCGCTGGCCAAAACCTCGAACCAACCCGCTCATGGCCTGCAGGATGCGGCCCTCGCGCACGGCGGCACCGTGGCCGACTGCGCCGCCGCCATCGCCCGCCGGCTGGACGAGGAAATCGCCGATTCGACCATCGGTTTGGTCGTTGGGGCCACCGACCCGGCTGCCCTGGCCCGCCTGCGGGCGGCCTGCCCCCGGCAGTGGTTTCTGGTGCCCGGCATTGGGGCGCAGGGCGGCGACCTGGCCGCCGTGCTGGCCGCCGGCCGCCGGACCGACGGCCGCGGCCTGCTGATAAACGCTTCCCGCAGCATCTGGGAAGCGGCCGATGCGGGCGCGGCAGCCCGCGTTTTTCAAGCCCAACGCTAACGACAATGACCACCCTTCCCCCGCCCGACACCACCACCCTGACCCGCCAATTGCGCGAGGAAGGGGCGTTGCTCTCGGGGCATTTCCGGCTATCCTCGGGACTGCACTCGGATGCTTACGTGCAGTGCGCCCGCTTCCTGCGGCGGCCGGAGCTGGCGGCGGCGGCCTGCGCCGAGCTGGCCCGGCGGCTGACTAATGCCGGCCTGCGCCCCGACGTAGTAGTAGGCCCCGCGCTGGGCGGCGTGGTGATGGGCTACGAGCTGGCCCGGCAGTTGGGCGTACCCGGCATCTTCACGGAGCGCGACGCCGCGGGCAACATGACGCTGCGCCGCGGCTTCACGCTGGCGCGAGGCGAGAAGGTAGTCATTGCCGAAGATGTGGTGACGACCGGCAAAAGCACCCTCGAAGTAGCCCGCTTGCTGCGCGAAATAGGGGCCGAAGTGCTGGCCGTAGCCTCGCTGATTGACCGCACCAACGGCACCGCGCCCCTCGGTTTTCCGCACCTGGCGCTGCTGCCGGTGGCGGCCGTGACCTACGCGCCGGAGGGTTGTCCGCGGCGTCGCGCTCCGTGAAGATGCCGGGTACGCCCAACTGCCGGGCCAGCTCGTA
>JANYFQ010000263.1 GCA_025362615.1 Hymenobacter sp.
ATGAGCGAGTGAGTGAATTATTAGTTTGGTAACGCCCGGTGACGCACTACCAACTAATAATTCGCTCACTCGCTCATTCACTCCTTCACTCATTGAAAATTTATTCACCCATTGGAAAGCCTACCCGCCTTGCTTGCTGCCGCCGCTTTTTTGGTCGTCGTTGCGGATGGTTTTGCGTTGGCGGCTGCCGCCGTCCTTGCCGTAGCGGTAGCCGACGTACACCCGGAAGGCCCGCTGGTAGGCCACGTATTCGCCCTGTTCGCGGAAAAACGGGGTGTCGAGGGTGCCCCGGTAGGCCCAGGTGTTGTTGAAGGGGCTGACGATGTTCACCGTCAGGTCGAGGCGGTCTTTGAGGAAGCTTTGTTTCGCCCCGAACTGGTAGTAGAGGTTGGCGTTGTCGGTGCCTTGCAGGGTGGGGCCGGGCAGGGCTGCAAACACAAAGCTCTGCAACGAAAAAGACTTGCTGAATTTATACGACGTGTTCAGGTTGATGCCCAGCTTCCAGCCCTGGCGGTCGGCTTGCAGGGCGGGGCTGCGGCGCACGATGTACTGCACATCGGGGCCGCCGCTGAGGTCCCACTTGGCGGTGGGCTTGACGGAGCCGTAGAGGTTGAACTGGTAAAAGATGTTGCTGGCCACGTTGGCGAAGGTTTGGGCCGTGAGGCCGGCCTCGGCCGTGCGCTGGCGCACGCTTTCGATGGCGTTGCCGGTGTAGCGCACCGAGAGCGAGGTGTTGAGGGTGGTGGTTTTGAAGCCCGTGTTGTAGCTCAGCTCGTAGCTGTCGGTGAGTTCGGGGTCGAGGTTGGGGTTGCCGAAGCTGACGTTGGCCGGGTCGGAGCGGTCCACAAACGGGTTGAGGTAATAGATGTTGGGACGGGTGATGCGGCGGGCGTAGGCCAGGCGCAGGCTGGTGGCTTCGCTGAAACTGTACTGGGCGTTGGCCGTGGGCAGGGGCGTGGTGTAGCTGCGGGCGAAGCCGGTGGCGGTGGTCCGAAAATCGGCGGCCAGCGTGGTGCGCTCGACGCGCCCGCCGGCGCTGGCCCGCACTTTTTTGCCCAGCCCGAAGGAGTACGTGGCGTAGGCGGCCTGCACGTTCTGGTCGTAGCTGAAGTCGGTGGCGCGGCGTAGGGAGCGAGCAAAATCGGCGGCCGGGGCCGCCATCAGCGTGTCGATGTCGGCCACCGAACCGTTGCGCCGCCAGATGGCTTTGAGGCCCGCTTCGAGGGTTTTGTTCTCCCCGAAAGGCTGCGTAAAGTCGGTTTGAACGGTGTACTCGCGGCCGGGGGCGTTGTTGCGGGCGCGTTCGCGGGAGCTGGCCTGGCCGGGTTCGAGGGGCGCGAGGCGGCCCTGGTACTGCTCGAAATCGTAGCCCGACGCGCCGCCGTTGGTGGCGGCCTGGCCCAGCAGGCTCCACTCGCGGCGGGCCTGGGCAAAGGTGCGGGTGTAGGTGCCGGTGAGGTCGCCGTTGAGGGCCTGAAACCGGTTGAGGGTGTGGCGGGCCGCGAGCTGGTTGTCGGCCGGGTTCTGGGCCGTGAACTGTTGGCGCAGCTCCTGGTCGGTGGTGCCCTTGTAGCCGTTGAGCGAGCCGGCCAGCGAGAGGCTGTGCCGGGGCGCGGGGTCGAAGTCAAGCCCCGCCGCGCCGTACACGTAGCCGCCCTGGTTCTGCATGGTGGCGTTCTGGGTCAGCTCGCTGACGGCGGCCCCGTCGGCCCCCAGGCCGGTGCGGCGGCGGTTGTCGTCGCCCGGATTATACCACAGCCCCACCCCGCCCGACGACGTGAAGCCCACCTTCCCCTTCCGAAAATTCAACGACGCATCGGCCGACGAATTCCGGTTGCCGCCGCCCGCGCCCAGCCGGCCGTTCAGGTTCTGGTTCGTGCCCTTTTTGAGCACGATGTTGATGATGCCCGCCGTGCCCTCGCCGTCGTACCTGGCCGGCGGCGTGGTGATGACTTCGATGCTCTCGATGGTTTCGGCCGCGATGCCCTTCAGGGCCTGGGCCAGGTTGTTGGCCAGCGTGGGCGCGGGCTTGTTGTTGATGAGGACGCGGAAGTTGCTCGAGCCGCGCATTTTCACGTTGCCTTCGCCGTCCACGGCCAGCAGCGGGGCCTTGCGGAGCACGTCGGCCGCCGTGCCGCCGGCGTTGGTCACGTCCTGGGCGGCGTTGTAGATGAGGCGGTCGGGGCGCACGTCCACGATGGGTTTCGAGCCGATGACCACCGCCTCGGCCAGCGCCGTGGCGGCCGGCGGCAGCCGGAAAGCGGGCACCGCCGTGGGGCCGGCGGCCACGGTCACGGCCCGCGTTTGGGTGCCGAAACCCACGTAGCTCACCCGCAGCCGGAACGCGCCGGGGGCCAGTTTCACCATCGCAAAGCGCCCGTCGCCGTCGGCGGCCACGCCCGTGATGGGCGTGTTGTTGGCGGCCTCAGCGGGCAGCAGCACCACCGTGGCGTAGGGCACGGCGGCGTTTTTGAGCGAGTCGAGCACCTGCCCGGTGAGCGAGCCGTTGGCCACTACCGGCGGCGCGGCGGGGGCCTGGGCCTGGGCCGGGCTGGCAGTCAAACCCAGCATTGAAATGGCAGCAAAGAGAAAAAAACGCGTCATAAGAAAGCAGGTAAGAAGACGGACAAGGATGCCGGTTGGCAGCCCAGCGTTGCCCGGCAGGGCGGAATTGCGAGGGCAAAGGTCGGGGGCAGCGGCAACGGGCAGCGCCTCAAATCGCGGGTTGGGCCGTCCCAATTCGTGATGTGGGACGAAGTGGGGGGGGGCAGAACGGTGTATCACCAAGCTGTGCTTGGTCTCGCGTTGAACGATGACGTTCTGAGGCCACCTACGCGAGACCAAGCACAGCTT
>JANYFQ010000278.1 GCA_025362615.1 Hymenobacter sp.
CAACCAGCGCCGCTGCGCCCCGCGCTGCCGGCCGCATCACCGGCACCGTGGTGGATGGCGCTACCCAGCAACCCGTTTCCTATGCCTCCGTCGGATTGCTCGATGCCAACGGCAAGGCCGTGAATGGCGGCGTGGCCGATGCCGAAGGGCAATTTGCCCTGGGCAGCGTGGCAGCAGGTACTTACGCCCTCGAAATCAGCTTTTTGGGCTACACCAATGTGCGGCAGTCCGACGTGACGGTGGCCCCCGGTGCGACGGTAAGCCTGGGGAAAATAACCCTCGCACCCGCCGCCAAAGCCCTCGGCGAAGTGCTGGTCGTCACCCAGAAACCGCTCATCGAAGAGCGCGTGGACCGCACTATCTACAACGCCGAAAACGACCAAACCGCCCGGGGCGGCGACGCCACCGACGTGCTCAAACGCGTGCCGCTGCTGAGCGTGGACCTCGACGGCAACGTGAGCCTGCGCGGCAACTCCAACCTGCGCGTCCTCATCAATAATAAGCCTTCGACTCTGACGGCCAGCAGCATCGCCGACGCACTGCGCCAGATTCCGGCCGACCAGATTAAGACCGTTGAGGTCATTACCTCGCCCTCGGCCAAGTACGATGCCGAAGGCTCGGGCGGCATCATCAACATCATCACCAAAGGCAACAGCTTGCAGGGCGCGACGCTGGGCTTCGATGCCAGCATTGGCCTGCGGGCCAGCAACCTGAGCCTCAACGGCAGTGTGCGCAAGGGCAAGCTGGGCCTGAGCCTGGGCGGCTTTGGCCGGGCCGGTTACAACATTCCGGGCAAGTTCGAAAACACCCAGACCACCTTTGGCCAGCCCGGCGGCGCGGCCCAAACCACCCGGCAGCGGGCCGATACCCGCCAGCAGCAAGTGTTTGGCCGCTATACGCTGGGGTTCGATTACGACCTGAACGAGCACAACTCGCTGGCCGGCTCCGTGGCCTACGGCACCCGCCGGCAGTTGAACCACCAGGATGGCCTGCTGTCGCTGACCTACGCCGGAATACCCGATTTCAATGCTCCGCCCGTGCCGCTCAATTCCTCGCTGCGCGACGTGTACGTCAAGGATTTGTCGGGCACCGTCGATGCCAGCCTCAACTACACCCATACCTTCGCCAAGCCCCAGCACGAGGTAAGCCTGCTGACGCTCTTCAGCCGCAACGACCGCACCAACACCTTCACTAACAGTATTTTCGGGCCAGATAGTCGGTTAGCCAGCCGCCTCGAAAACAACAACCTTAGCGCCAACACCGAATACACGGTGCAACTCGATTACCAAAATCCCGTCGGCAAGAACCAGATTCTGGAAATGGGCGCGAAAGACATTCTGCGCCGCGTGAACTCCGACTACACCACGCGGCGGGCCGAAGGCGAAAACGGGGCCTTTGAGCCGGTGCCGGGCCTGGGCCGGAGCAACAATTTCACCTACCGCCAGAACGTGACGGCCGCTTACGCCACCTATACCCTGGGCCTGGGCAAAGGCTTCACCGTCAAGCCCGGCCTGCGCTACGAGTACACCACCATCAGCGCCGATTTTGCCAACGCCGCGCCCGTTTCCATCCCCGATTACGGGGTGCTGGTGCCCGGCATCAACCTCTCGCGCAAGCTCCCGAACGGCAACACCCTCAAGCTGGCCTACAACCGCCGCCTCCAGCGGCCGTCGCTGCAATTCCTGAACCCCAACATTCAGGCAGCCAACCCGCTAAACATCAGTCAAGGCAACCCCGAGCTGGCCCCCGAATACACCAACAACTACGAGCTGGGCTACAGCACGGCCATCAAGCGCGTGAACCTGAACCTGAGCACCTTCGTGCGAAACACCACCGGGGCCATTCAGGCCGTTCGCACCACCGAGGGCGAGGTCATCCGCACCAGCTTCGCCAACATCGGGCAGGAAGATGCCTACGGCGGCAGCGTGTTCGCCAACGCCAACAGTGCCAAATTCAGCCTCGGCGGCGGGCTGGATATGTTTTACGCGGTGCTGAAAAACAACGTGCCCGACCCCATCTTCAACGCGGCCAATGAGGGCTTTGTGGTGAGTGGGCGCATCTTTGGCTCCTACAACTTCACGCCGGTTTGGGGCTTGCAGGCGTTCACCTTCATCCGCGCCCGGCAGGTGCAGCTGCAAGGCGACCAAAGCGCGTTTGGCGTGTACAGCCTCAGCGTCAAGCGCGACTTTGCCGAGAAGCGCGGCAGCTTCGGCTTCGGGGCCGAAAATTTCTTCAACGCCTCGGGCATCACCATCGTCAATACCGTGTCGTCGCCGCTCATCGAGCAGCGCAGCACCACGCTGCTCCGCAACCTGAGCTTCAAAGTAAACCTAAGCTACCGCATTGGCAAACTGACGGTTGAAGGCAAAGGTGGCGACAAGAAAGGCGTGAAGAACGACGACCTGAAGGAAGGCGATGGCGGCGACGGCGGCTCCGGCGGCGGCGGGCCGGGCGGCGCTCCTGGCGGCGGCGGCAAGCCCGGCGGCGACGGCAAGCCCGGCGGTGGCGGGCGGCCCG
>JANYFQ010000280.1 GCA_025362615.1 Hymenobacter sp.
ATGAGCGAGCTGCTGGGCGGGCTGTTAGGCGGCCGGTAGGCAAGCGCCTGGCACTGATGTAAGGGCCTGTTTATGAAATTTATGAAAGAAGGCAGCCCCGCAACGGACTGTCTTTTTTTATTGCGATGGCGCGGTTGGCGCGGGCCTTTTGGCCCGTGCCGACTACTTGCGGGCCTCTGGCCCGCACCCCAGGCCGAAATCGTCCGCTCGTCCGACCCGCATCGTTCAACAATTGGGGCCAGCGGCCCCCAAAGTAGTCGGCGCGGGCCAGGAGGCCCGCGCCAAAACGCCAACCGCGCAACCGCTCCGGCAGCTCATTTCACCGCTGCTGCGCTGGCAAACAAGCCACCTTCGGCTTCCGTCACTTCCACGATGCGGTAGTTAAGTTCCTCCTTCGCGTCGAGGTATTCGTCGTAGCTGCTGGTTTCGACGAAGTACTGCACCGTCACTTCCTTGCCGCTGGGGGTGAGGGCGTTGAATTTCATCTGCACTTCCTGCGTCACGAGCGGGTGGGCCGCAATGGCCGCCACGGCCCCGGCGATGATGGCGTGCAGTTGGGCGCTGGTCGTGCGTTGGTCGAAGACAAGGGTGAAGCCCACGCGGCGGGCGGTGCGGAGGCTGAGGTTGTCCAAGGGCTTGTCAATCATGCTTTTGTTGGGCACGGTGAGGTAGCTTTTTTCGGCGGTGCGGAGGCGGGTGCTGCGGAAGCCAATTTTCTCGACCGTGCCGCTCACCTCGCCGGCCGTCACGAGGTCGCCGACGCCGAAGGGCTGGTCAAGAAAAATAGTGAAAGATGCGATGAGGTTTTCGAGGGTTTCCTTGGCCGCGAAGGCCACGGCCAGCCCGCCGATGCCGAGGCCGCCGATGAGGGCCGTCACGTTCACGCCAAACACCTGGCCCAGCGCAACCAGGCCCGCCACGATGATGATAAAAACCTTCAACAAATCCTTGGCGAAGGGCAGAAACTGGTTGTCGAGCCGCGTGGGGCCGCTTTCGGCCGGGCGCAGGGCCGCGCGGCGGGCCACCACAAGCAGGGCGAAGTCCACGAGGCGCACGGCTACCCGCGCCGCCGCCACAATAAACGCCAGGTGCAGCAGCCGCAGCAGCAGCGTCTGGTGCCAGGTTTGGGGGTCGGCGGGTGCCAGGGCCAGCCCGGTGTGCGGGTAGGTGAGCGTGGTGCTGGCCAGCAGCAACGTCAGCAGCAACAGCAGCGTCGAGAGCGGTTGGATGAGCAACTCGCGCAGCTCCATTTCGCTCACGCCCGCCGTAAACCGCTTGGTGAGCGCAAAAAGCAACTTGCTCAACAACAGCGAAAACAAGCGCCGGAACAGGCCGCCAACCAGCATGATAAGGGCCGCTAGCAGGTACTGCGCGTAGGTGTTGCCGAGTAGGGTTTGGTGCAGAAAGTCGGGTAAATTGGTCAAATTGTTTAATTGTTAGGACTTACGCACTCCACTCAACCGCGAAGCGGTGTCATGTTGATAGTCAGGTTATTTGCTGAATTTCCCAACCGCGAAGCGGTGGCACCTATCAGGGGCGGGAGGTGTCACCGCTTCGCGGTTGGGGTCTGACTTCCATGCCGTTACTACCAACATATCACCGCTTCGCGGTTGGCAAATTTCACCGAGTGCGTAAGTCCTAAATTGTTTAATTGTTGGCCGTTTTGGTGTTGGTTGTTCTGGTGTTGGTCGTTCTGAGAGATGTTCCGCAGTGGGCGCAGTGGCAAAATGCAGTGGGCGCAGCGTAGTTCAGGGGCCGCATGAGCAACAATTAAGCAATTCAACAATCAAACAATTAAACACTCACTTCGCCCGTATTGCCTCTACCGGGTCGAGGTTGGCGGCCATGACGGCGGGCACAATGCCGGCCAGCATCCCGATGCCGACCGACACGAGCAGGCCCAGCGCCACGTTGCCGCCGGACAAAAACAGCGGCAGCGCGTCCTGCGGAATCAGGGTAATGAACCACACCAGGCCAATGCCCACGCCGCCGCCGAGCAGGCATAGAAACACGGCTTCAAATAAAAATTGCAGCAGGATAAAGTAGTTTTTCGCCCCCAGCGACTTTTGAATGCCGATGACGTTGGTGCGCTCGCGCACGCTGACAAACATGATGTTGGCGATGCCGAAGCCGCCCACGAGCATGGCAAACGAGCCGATGATGGCCCCGGCCACGCCAATCACGCCGAAGAGCTTGCCGATGGCGGAGGCAAACATTTCGGGCCGGTTGAGGGCGAAATTATCTTCTTCGCGGGGCTTGAGGCCCCGGATGTTTCGCATCACGCCGCGCATTTCGTATTCGAGGTTGAGCAGGCCGGGGTCGTCGTCGCGGCCTTTCACGGCGAGGGTGGCGGCGGGGCCGCCCATGCCGTTGGTGCTCAGGGCGTACATCTTGGTAAACATCCCGAACGGAATGAGGCAGTTGGCGTCGTTGCTGGGCGTGTCGAGTAGCTTTTTGCCTTCTTTTTCCATCACCCCAACCACCGTGAAGCGCTGGCCCTGGGCCTTGAACCCGCGGCCCACGGGGTTGCCCTGCGGGAAGAGGTTTTCGGCGATGGTGGCCCCGAGGATGGCCACGGGCCGGGCCGCGTCCATCTCCTGCGCCGTAAAGTAGCGGCCGGCCACCACGGGCACGTTGCTCACGACGCGGTACTCGTAGCTCACGCCCTGCACGGCGCAGTCGCTCACCGAGTTAGCGCCGGCCTTGAAGGTGTTGCCGCCATCGGCCACGAACACGGCCACGCCCCGGTTGTTGGGGCCAAGCTGCCGCTGCAACTCTTTGAATTCGCGCAGGTTGGGCACGGGGCGGTTGAAGTATTTCCACCACGGGTAGTCGGGGCCGAAGGTCCAGGGCCACTTGGCGACGTAGATGACCTTGTCGCCCACAAAGTCCATGCTGCGGCGGATGCTGGCCTCCAGCGAATCGACGACCATAAAAACGGCGATGATGGCAAAAATGCCAACCGTGACGCCCAGCAGCGAAAGCACCGTGCGTAACAAATTGGCCTTGAGGGCATCCCAGGCAAAGCGGAAACTCTCGTAAACGAGGCGAAGGGTGAGCATGGCGCAAAGGTCGGGCCGGGCGGGCGGCTTTTCGCCGCCCGCCCGGTAATCGTCAGAACGGTGG
>JANYFQ010000306.1 GCA_025362615.1 Hymenobacter sp.
TAACTGCTGTTACGCAAGGTGTTTCTTGTTTCTTGTTGAGGGCTTGTAAGCGGTTTTTGAAGCACGAAATTAACGAGAAACAAGAAACAAGAAACCAGCAATGAGAAACAAGAAACCAGCAACGAGAAACAACCTGAAACACAAGATGCTCAAATTGCCTGCGTAACAGCAACTCTTAACAAAGGAATGACTTACTACCTCATTGATGCTTTTACGCAACAGCCTTTCGGCGGCAATCCCGCCGCCGTGGTGCCGCTCGAAACCTGGCTGCCCGACGTGCTGATGCAACAGATTGCCGCCGAAAATAACCAGTCCGAAACGGCGTTTTTCGTGCAGCGCCCCGGCACCAACGGCGGCCACTACGACTTGCGCTGGTTCACGCCGGCCTACGAAATCGACCTTTGCGGACACGCCACGCTGGCCGCAGCGCAGGTGCTGTACCAGTTCCTGGGCTACGCGGCCGACAGCGTGGTGTTCCACAGCCGCAGCGGGCCGCTGCCCGTGCGCCGGGAGCCAGACGGCCGCCTCACGCTTGACTTTCCTTCCCGTCCGGCGCAGCCGCTGCCGGCCCCGCCGCCCGGCCTGGTATTGGCCCCCGGCCGCGCCGCGCCGCCCTGCCTCGCGGCCCGCGATTTGGTGGTGGTGCTCGACAATGAGGAAGAGGTGCTGGCCTTTCAGCCCAGCCAGGCCGCCGGGCTGGCCGCCCCCGCCACGCCCTATCTGGGCCTGATAATCAGCGCTCCGGGCACCGGCGATGTGGACTTCGTGTCGCGCTTCTTCGACCTCGGCCTCGGCCTGCTCGAAGACCCCGTGACCGGCTCGGCCCACTGCAACCTCATCCCCTACTGGGCCGCCCGCCTGGGCAAAACCGAGCTGCTGGCCCGGCAACTCTCGCGCCGGGGCGGCAAGCTGTGGTGCGCCCTGCGCGCAGGCGACCGCGTGGACATCGGCGGCTACGCCCGCGCTTATGCCACGGGCACGTTGCTGCTGTAAGCAACTGCTGTTGCGCGGACAACTCGAGTGCCTTGTGTTTCAGGTTGTTTCTCGCTGCTTGTTTCTTGTTGCCTTCGTGCCTCAAAAACCGCTCAGGAACCGCCAACAAGAAACAAGAAACCAGCAACAAGAAACACTTCAAAATCAATAAGTTTGCGTACCCGCTTCGGCTTTACAGCGCCTGGTAGCGCCAAGCCTTTGCCTGGTACTGCGTACACCAACCGCTACTTGGCAGGCGTTTTCTTTTTGCGCGTGGTGGTGCTGGTGCCCAGACGCTCCGGGTTTTCGCTCAAGAACTTGCCCCAGCTTTTGCCGCCGGCCTGCACGTTGTTGCCCTTTTGGTAGTGGTGGCACACGGCCACGGCCAGCGCGTCGGTCGCATCCAGAAACGTGCTGACTTTTTCGACGGGCGGCAGCGTCAGGGTCTGGCGCAGCATATGGGCCACTTGCTCCTTGCTGGCTGCACCGGAGCCGGTTACGGACTGCTTGATGCGGGTGGGGGCGTACTCCACGTAGGGAATCTGGCGGCTCAGGCAGGCGGCAATGGCCACGCCCTGCGCCCGCCCCAGCTTGAGCATACTCTGCACGTTCACGCCGAAGAACGGGGCCTCAATGGCCAGCTCGTCGGGCAGGAACTCGTCAATCAACTCAATCATGCGGTCGAAAATCCGCTTTAACTTCACGGCGTGATTACTCCCCAGCGCCTTCATGTTGATGACGTCGTAGCGCAGCACCTCAATCCGGCTGCCGCAGACTTCGATGACGGCGTAGCCCATAACCTGGGTGCCGGGGTCCACGCCCATGATGATTTTGGGCAGCTCGACGGGCGTGTGGCGGGCAGCAGGGACAGTAAAACGGGGGGGCAGCATACCCTACAAAGCTACACCGGCCCGCGCCGGCCCACGCCCCGCCGCTGGGGCCGCTGGGTGCTGACAGCCAAAATTGCGGTGGTGGCACTCACGCTGGGTCTGCTGTACCACAGCGTGTTTGCCGCGCCCGACACCGCCCTGGCCTGGCGGCAGCTCCTGGCTTCGGCCCTGGGCGGGGCCGGGCGCGGGGCGGTGCTGGCGGCCCTGGCCCTGGTGCCCCTCAACTGGGGCCTGGAGGCCGCCAAGTGGCACCGCCTGGCCCGGCCCCTGCACCCGCAGCTGACGTTCGGGCGCAGCCTGAAGGCCGTGCTGGTGGGCGGCACCCTGGGCTTCGCCACCCCCAACCGCGTGGGCGACTACGCCGGCCGCCTGCTCGAAATGCCCGGCAAGCGCCTGCCCGCCCTCGGGGCCGTGTGGCTGGGGCGCTACTGCCAGCTCGTGGCCACGGTGCTGGCCGGGGTACTGGGCCTGCTGTATTTCGGGCTGAAATTTTACTTGAATGGCTACCCCGCCGCGCAAATCGGTCTCACAACCACGGCCCTGGCCCTGAGCGCGGCCGTGCTGCTGCCCGTGTACCGGGCGCGGCTGCTGCTGGCGCTGCTGGGCGTGTGGCGGCCGTTGCGGCGCTTCCGGCCGGCGCTGGCGGTGCTGCCCACCTACCGGGCGCGGGCCGTGAGCACCGTGCTGGGGCTGGCCGGGTTGCGGTACGCAGTGTTTTGCGCCCAGTTCCTGCTGCTGCTAAACGCCTACGGGGTACGGGTTGGTTTTGGCCCGGCGCTGGCGGGCGTGGCGGGCACGTTTCTGCTCAAGTCGCTGGTGCCGTCGCTCAACGCGCTGGCCGACGTGGGGGTACGCGAGTTGTCGGCCACTCACCTCTTCGGGCTGCTAGGGCAGCCGGCCCTGCCGGTGCTTTCGGCTAGTTTGAGCCTGTGGGTCCTCAACATAGCAGTACCCAGCGCCGTGGGCCTGCTGCTGGTGCCGGGCCTGCGGGTGCTGCGCGGCAAGGCGTGATGGGGCCGGTTTTGGGTGGACTAATTTTGCTGGTTGCGGCGGTTTATGCCGCCGCAATGACCTGGTTACGGGCGGCTTGGATTAGAGAAACAGCAGCCCCAAAATTGGTTCCGGGCACGCCTTATTCAGAACCACCAATTCCCGAAATCACCAAGTTCCCGGCTTGGGTATTGGGTGTTGGGTATTCGGTGTTCGGTTTTAAGCATCCGGCATCAAGAATTGCACAAGAAAGGACCCCGCTCCCAACACCGAACACCCAACACCCAACACCCAACACCCAACACCCAACACCCACAGCCAATAGCCCGACCCCCCCCCCCCCAACCCCCAACTCCCAACCCTCAACTCCCACCTTCTCCGTCCTCATCGCTGCCCGCAACGAGGCCGCCCACCTGCCCGCCCTGCTCGCCGCCCTCGCCGCCCAAACCCACCGCGATTTCGAGGTACTGATTGCCGACGACCACTCCACCGACGGCACCGCCGCGCTGCTCCGCGCTGCTGCCGCCACGGCCGGGTTTCCGCTCCGCGTCGTGCCGCTTCTCCCCCACCAAACCGGCAAAAAAGCCGCCCTCGCCGCCGCACTAGCCCTCGCCGAAGCGCCGTGGCTCGTCTGCACCGATGCCGACTGCCACCCCGGCCCCGGCTGGCTCGCCGCCTACGCCGCCCACCTCGCCTGCCACCCTGCGGCCAATTTCGTGAGCGGCCCGGTGCGCCTCACGGGGCCACCGACGCTCTTCCAACACTTGCTGCACCTGGAATTTGCGGGCCTCGTGGGTGTGGGTGCCGCCTGCCTGGCCCGCCAGCACCCCACCATGTGCAACGGGGCCAACCTGGCCTACCGCCGCGCCGCCTTCGCCGCCGTCGGCGGCTTCGCCGACACTGCCCACCTGGCCAGCGGCGACGATGAATTTCTGCTCCACGCCATCCACGCCCGGTTTCCGGGTACCACATCTTTTCTTTTCGACCCCGCCGCCGTGGTCGAAACCGCCGCTCCGGCTACGTTGGCGGCGCTGCTGCGGCAGCGGGTGCGCTGGGCCAGCAAGTGGCGGCACTACCGCGCCGCCGCCCCCCAACATTTGGCCCTGCTGGTGCTGACCGCCAACGTAGCGCTGGCCGCCGGACTGGGGTTGGTAGCCTGGCAATCGAGCTCCTGGCCCTGGGTAGCAGCGGCCTGGGCCACCAAGTTAGCCGCCGATGCCGGGTTCATGGCCCCGGTGCTGCGGCTGCTGGGGCAACGGCGGGGGTTGTGGCTGCTGCCGGTATTGCAGTTGGCCTACGCGCCCTACGCGCTGGGCGTGGGCCTGACCGGGCTACGTGGCAGCTATGGCTGGAAAGACCGGCGGGTGCGGTAGGGCGAGAACGGTTTACCAAGCATCCCCCACCCCATAAGCAACCAAGGAATAATTTAACTCATTTGCCAGTCAAAGCACTTATTATCAACATGATAAAACAAATTATAAGCCTACTGTTTGCGGATTTACGCTGGACTTTCTGCTGGGCTAGACGTTTGCTACAACGCTACAAACGCACTGTTTGCAAAACATAAGCCCCGTTTGTTACGAATACATAATTGAATTGTCACACTACTTTTATCAATACAATAGCCATTGCATTTCAGTAACATTACCGGCTCCGTATTGCTTGCTAAATTTTATATAATGTTTTACTATTATGTATTCGATTTACCCTTTGCAAAAACCCGCTTTGTGGCCGTGATTGATAAACGTCATTGCGTCACGCAGTGCGCCAATCTCGTTTTTCCAGACCCGTCACCCCGCCCCGGCTAACCAAAAACGCCCCGATAATTGAAAATCGAGGCGTTTTTGCAGTGGAAACAACTTGCTGAAAATCCCCTACAGCCCCCGCCAGAGCGGCCGGCCGGGGTTCCAGGCACCCAGGCCCCAGGGTATCATCAGCAGCACCAGCACCACGGCAATGGCGAACCAAGTGAAGGCTTTTTTGTGCTTGAGCAGGTCGGTCGGCTGCTTTTTGGAGAGGCTGCGGCCCGCCTGCGCCGCGCCCACAGCCAGCACCATAATTGTGATGTGCTCTACGCCCCAGAAGCGGCCCACGGGGTCTTTCATCACCGCGCCGCCCAGCCGCTGAAACGCCTGCAAGCCCACCGGGCTATACACGAAATAAAGCAGCCCACCGATGATGAGCTGCAAGAGCATAAAGCCAGTAAACGAGGCATATACGGCGCTATCGCCCTTGGTATAGACGCGGTTGCTCTGCCAGCCAGTGAAGGATTTGTAGAGCGCCACCAGGGCCAGAATGAGCACCAGCCAGCGCGACCAGTTGTGCAGGGCAAGAAGAAAAGGGTACATGGGTTGGGTATTAGGACTTAGGTGTTAGGTTTTGGGTTTTGGGAATTGGGTTGTAAGGATTGACAAGCCGTTGTGATGAATTTGGTTTGAAAGCGTGTTGTGAAAAACCGCTAAGAATTTGGCTATCTGGTTTCGATAATTGAAATTCAGAACCCAAGCCATAAAACTCAAGCCCTAGGTTTTGGGTCATAAAACCTAAGTTCCTGATTTTCATTTTCCCTTGGCCCGTTTGACCAAATAAGCGTACAGCACTTTATCGAATGGCTCGCGCACATCCACCGGCACGAAGTCAATTTTGAGCTGCCCGCAGCGCAGGGCCAGTTCCTGCTCAAAATCCATCATGGCGGCGCGGTACTGCTCGCGCACCTGATTGGGTTGGAGTTTTATTTCGAGGCCGGTTTCGAGGTCTTCAAAGATATAGGGGCGTTCGTCGAAGGCAAAATCGTGCTCGGTGGCGCGGTCGAGGACGTGGAACAGAAGTACCTCGTGGTGCTGGTGCTTGAGGTGTTGCAGGGCGGTGAGGGCCGCTTCCTGGCTGGCGGCGTCGCGCCCGAGCATATCGCTGAAGACGATGACGAGCGAGCGTTTCGGAATTTGCTGGGCGATGGCGTGAACCACGGCCGCTACGTCGGTTTGGCGGCCCGAAGCCGGGGCGGGCGGGCGGTCCAGGAGCTGTTGCAGGGCCAGCAGCAGCGTGTGGCGGTGGGTGCTGGTGGAGCGCACCGGCGTTTGCAGCTCGATGGTGTCGGCGAAGGTGACAAGGCCCACCGCGTCGCGCTGCCGGTTGAGGAGCGTGGTGAGGGCAGCCGTGGCCAGAACGCTGAATTTCAGCTTCTCGTAGCCCGGTGCAGGATAGTACATACTCGGGCTGACATCGAGCAGGATGTGGCAGCGGAGGTTGGTTTCTTCCTCGTAGCGCTTCACGAACAGCTTGTCGGTGCGGGCAAATACCTTCCAGTCGATGTGGCGGGTACTCTCGCCGGGGTTGTAGAGGCGATGCTCCGAAAACTCGACCGAAAACCCGTGGTACGGCGACTGGTGCAGGCCGGTGATGAAGCCATCGACGAGCTGACGGGCCAGAAATTCGAGGTTCTCGAACGAACGAATGGCGGATAAATCGAGCGGCATACCGCGAAAGTAAGGCCGGCGCGGGCGGCGGCACCGGCCAATGGCCGCCTGCTAATTACATTTGCCAACGCTGGCTTGCCTAAAGTCTTTGTCTCACTTTCATACGACCGTTTCTATTTCTCACTTTTCCCCAACCATTTTCCCGTGGACGACCGCAACGACCGCAACGAGCAGGAAGAAGTTTATTCTCAGCGCGTAAAGGCTGGCAAACGCACGTATTTTTTCGACGTGAAAGCCACCCGTGCCCAGGATTATTACCTCACCATCACCGAAAGCCGTCGCCGCACCAACGCCGACGAATCGGTGAGCTACGAGAAGCACAAAATCTTCCTCTACAAAGAAGATTTCCTCAAGTTCGTGGATGCCCTGCAAGACGCCGTGGACTACGTGCGCGAAGAACTGCTAACCCCCGAAGAAGTGCCGAACTCGACCGGCCCCGCCCGGACGCTTCGCTCAACGAAGAATAAAATAGCCAAACAGGCAGTGCGGACG
>JANYFQ010000322.1 GCA_025362615.1 Hymenobacter sp.
CCCCAAAACAGTGGCTAAATGGCGCGGGCGGGCGGACGTAGCCGATGCGCCCATGGGACCAAAAGTACCGGTTTCCACCGTCTTGACCCCCTTGGAGGAAGCCGCCGCCGTGGCCTTTCGCCAGCGGACGCTGCTGCCGCTCGACGATTGCCTCTTCGCCTTGCAGGAGAGCATCCCGCACCTGTCGCGCTCGGCCCTGCACCGCCTCTTTAAACGGCACGGCATTAGCGTCTTACCTGTGGAAGAGGCCCCCGAAGGACGGGCCAAAAAGAAGTTCAAGGACTACCCCATCGGGTATTTTCACGTCGATTTTGCCGAAGTCCGCACCGAAGAAGGCAAGCTGTACTTGTTCGTGGCCATCGACCGCACCAGCAAGCTGGCCTTTGCCGAGCTGCAGCCCGAGGCGACGGCGGTCCGGGCCGCCGACTTTTGGCAGCGCGTGGTCGCCGCCGTGCCCTACCCCATCGCCAACGTCCTGACCGACAACGGCGTTCAATTCACCCAACTGCCCCACCGGCAGCGGGCCGACCCCCACCTCTTCGATGCCGTGTGCGCCGCCCACGGCATCGAGCACCGCTGCACCCGCGTGGCCCACCCCTGGACCAACGGCCAGGTCGAGCGCCTGAACCGCACCCTGAAAGAAGCCACGATTCGCCGCTGCCATTACCAGAACGAAGCCGAGCTTAACGCCCACTTGCAAAGCTTTTTGAGGGCGTATAACGGCGGCAAACGGTTGAAAAAGCTGCGCGGCAAAACGCCCTATGAGTTTGTGTGCGCCGAATACACAAAAAATCCTAGTATCTTTATCCGAAACCCGACCCACGACTTGCCGGGACTATACAGTCAGGTCTAATCCCAGCACTCAACACCCAACACCCAACACCACAACTTTGGGAACCTACACCTTGAGAACCTGGGAGCAACTTTGCGCTGCTTACTGCTTCGGTTCCGTCTTCTTCCGCAGGTCCAGGTTCAGGACGGTATTGACGATGAAGCCCTGGTTGTTTTGCAGCACGTTGCGGCCCACGATTTCGCGGGGCAACTGTAATACCTGTTGGAAGTAGCCCCCCTCAAGGCGAAACTGCGGCGTGAAGCGGTAGCCCAGCAGCAGGCCCAGGCGGTTTTGGTCGAAGATGTTTTCGTTCACGTTGGGCCCGAAGCCGATGAATATTTCATCGTAGGCGGCCAGGTAGGGCGTTTTGTCTTCCATTTTGGGCTTGCCCAGGGGCATCTGCAGGCGCAGCAGGTAGCGGGCGCGGTTCACGTACACCCACTCGTCGGGGCTGCTGCTGACGGCCGCGCCGGCGGCCGGTGCCAGGAAACGGCCAAAATACCGCTGCTCCAGCACAAAGCGGTGGCTGATTTCGACCCGGCCCTGCGCCGGGCTGCTGAGCGTGGCCATCTGGTAGAGGCGGTGTTCGGGGAAGCGCACGCCTGCGCCCTGAATGGGAATGTCGCCGTACGGGAAGGTTTCAACCCAGACGTAGCCCAGGCGCACGGTCAGGGCATCGCTCACTTTGTAGTTGAGGCCGGTGCGGAGCAGGCTTTGCTGCCAGTCGGCCAGCCAGTTGTCGCGCCGGAACTGGTATTCGAAGTGCCCGCTCCACTTCTCGGCGAAGCGCAACGTGGTGGTGTTCGTCAGCCAGCCGATGCGGTTGTAGTCGGCCAAACGGGTGTTCTGGGCCTGGGCCGGAGCGCAGGAAAGGCCCAGGCCAGCGGCGGCAAGCAACGCGGTGGCCCTTACCCCCCAAAACCATGAAAAGGAAAAAGGCATAGAAGCAAGTCAGCAGAAGTGTCAGGAGGCAACACCGTACGGCTTCCCAAAAATTAATAATGCAGCAATTAAACAATTCAGCAACCCAAAACCTAATGCTTCAGTGCCTCCGCCGCCGCCGAAGGCTTGGCCGCTGCCGCCGGGGCGGGCAGGTTTTTCAGGGTTTCGGGCAAAAACTCCACCTGGCCGGTGTGGAGTTGGTACACGGCCCCCACGATGAGGACCTCGCCGGCCTGGTACTTCTTGCTCAGCACCGGGTCGAGGTCGCGCAGCTCCTGCACTTGTTCGAGCACGTTTTCGCGCACGGCGTTGTCGAGGCGGTCGCCGGGTTGGTCTTTGCTGACGGCGGCGGCGTGCTTGATGCTGTTGACGAGCGTCACGATGTGGCCCGGCACGTCGGGGCGGTTGATGGCCGCGTTCACGGCCCCGCAGCTTTGGTGGCCCATCACCACCACGAGCTTGGTGCCCAGGGCCACGGTGGCAAACTCGATGCTGCCGTACGAGGCGGCGGCCATCACCTGCCCGGCCGTGCGCACGATGAAGAGGTCGCCCACGCCCTGGTCGAAGATGATTTCGTTCGGCACCCGGCTGTCCGAGCAGCCCACAATCACGGCGAAAGGTGTCTGTTTTTTCTCCACGCTCAGCAGCGCGGCCCGGTCTTGCCGGGGCCGGATGGCCTTGTTCTCGACGAAGCAGCGGTTGCCGCCCATCAGCTTGCGCAGGGCCACGCGCGGGAAGGCGTAGGCCGAGTCGCGGTTCACGATGTAGTGCGCGCGCCGCCACTGCACCGAGTCAATCGTGCCGGCTTTTACCTTGCTCTTGACTTTGGTGGTGGCCATCCGGCCCTGGGCAAACGCGCCCTGCGCCAGGGCACTCAGCGAAACAAACAGTACTGCTGAACGAAACAAGAACATAAACAAAAGGGGTTGGGGATTCGCAAAGATGATGAAGAAAGAGCCGCCGCGTGGGGTTGCCGCGAACGGGGCCGCCCGCGTCGCTCGCTCAAGTGTCGGCACAATCGAAAGGATTGGATGATTGTTTGCTGGCGGGGTAGTTTCGCCTGCCCTGCCGGCCCCTGGCTTGCCTGGGTTTGCCCGCCCGCCGTGTTTTTTACCCCGCGTAGGGCCACTCTTCGAAGCGCGCCGGCAGCCCCGCCCGCCGGGCGTTGCCGCGCACGTAGGCCAGGGCGCGGGCCGTTTCGTCGGCGTCGGGCAGCGGCACTTCGTGCCAGGTGGGGTGCCAGAACTCGGCGGCGGGTGGCAGCCTGGGGCGCACGAGGCGGCGGCAGGCCGCGCCGGTGCGCCGGTGCAGCAAATCGAGGGCTTTGGGCAGCGAGAGGCCGCTGCCCGGCGGCAAATGCAGCACGGCGTGGGCGTGGTTGGGCAGGATGGCAAAGCCCGGCACCTGCACCCCGTTTTCGGCGAGCAGGCTGATTTCGCCGGCCAGGATGTCGGCCATTTTCTCGTCCTCGAAGTAGTGCGGGCCGGTGCTGGGCTGGTCGAGCACGGCGTCGAGCTGGGCGAAAAGGGCTTTCTGGGCGCGGTGGTGGCCGTCGCCGGTGGCCGGGGCGGCGGCGTGGGCCTCGCGCAGGGCGCGGGCGGCAGCGGCGGGCACGGAGCCGGCCAGGCGCAGGGTGAGCAGGAGCATGGGCCGAGCAGGTGAGGGCCGAAAAGAGGCAAGCGGCCCGGCGAAAGTAAGCGCCTGTCCAATGCAGGCGGTGCGCTCGCCGGGCGCGGGCGGGTGCGGGCGGGCGGCTTTTTTCGCCGCCCGCCCGCTAATCGCTGAACGATTGCT
>JANYFQ010000334.1 GCA_025362615.1 Hymenobacter sp.
GCAAAAAAGCCGCCCGCCCGCACCGCCTGGGGCCGCCATTGACTTTCTAAACAGATTCGTTATTATCACTGCGCGGTTTTGCACAGCCCCAATCGTTCAACGACGAGACGCAAGATGTTGCGTCTCTACAGCGCGTAGCGCAGGCCAAACTGGAACTGCCGCGGCGCACTGGCGTTGCGCCGCACAACGCCCGAGCCGGCCGCGCCCGTCTGAATCTGGTTGCTCTGCGTGGCGTTGTTGGCGTAGCCGCTCAGGTTTTGGGTGTTGAGCACGTTGAACACGTCGGCCGTCAGTTCCAGGCGGCTGGTTTTCTGGCCGAAGCGCAGCGTGTACTGCGCGCCCAGGTCAAAGGTCTTCGACCAGGGCAGGCGGTCGGAGTTGCGGGCTTCGCCGGGGAACCGGTCGGCGTTGCCCAGGTAGGCCGTGCTGAACGAGCTGCCGTCGCCGTTCAGGTCGTTGGTGAAAGCCGCCGGGTTGGAGCCCGGGATGAGGTAGCCGCCCGTGACGCGGTTGATGGGCTGGCCGCTTTGCAGCAGCGCCGCTAGTGTAAAGCGCAGTGCCTTGATGGGGTAGTAGCTGCCGATGGCGTTGATGACGTGCGTGCGGTCGTTGATGGAGTTGGCGAATTCGGGGCCGTAGTTGTTGCCGTCGGCGGCGCGGAAGTTCACGTCCTCGGTGTCGTTTTTCAGGTTCGAGAGCGTGTACGACACGCGGTAGCCCACCTTGTCCTCGGCGGCATCCTTCTGAATATTGAAGCTGGCCGCCAGGTAGCGCGAACGGCCTTCCGACTCGGTCATCACCACGTTGCGGGCCACGCCCGTCACCGTTTGCCCGCCGATAACGGCGCTGCCATCGGCCCGAATGGGCACGGGGCGGGTGGCATCGGCCTGCGCGGGCGTGCGCACCGTCACGGCGTTCGGGTTCGTCACCGGGTACTCCGACACGGCGTTCACGTTGCGCAGGCGGAACAAGTCAAACGAGCGGTTGTACATCAGGTCCACGTAAAAGCGCGTTTTGGGGGTCACCTGGTACTGGTAGCCCAGCGTGGCCTGGTGCGAGTAAGGGTTCTGGTAGCCGTTGGGGTTGAGGATGCGGCGCTCGTCGCTCGGCACCTTGGCGCGCTGGTTTTGCAGGGTGCTGCCCGACGGCCCTTGCAGGTAGGTGACGCCCGTGGCGCTGCCGCCCAGGTTGCCGTCGAAGGTGATGCGGTCCACGTTGGTGTTGGCGGGCAGGGCGCCCAGGCGCACCAGCTCGCGCAACTGCGTTTTGTAGTCGGCGTCGGTGGTGTTCTGCTGCAAGGCGTCGCTGTACACGGTGTACAGAATCTTGTCGTAGAACAGGCCGTAGCCGCCGCGCAGGGCGCTGCGCTCGCTCAGCTGGAGGTTGAAGTTGGCGCGGGGCGCGACGTTGTTGCGGTCGCCGTTCTCAGCCCCGCCTTTCGACAGGTTGTCGTAGTCGTAGCGCAGGCCCAGGGTCACGTTCAGGCGGTCGGTCACGGCCACTTGGTCTTCCAGGTAAATGTTGTACAGGTTCTGCGTGGTGCCAAACGAGGTCGGGCGCAGCTCCACGCCGTAGTTGAGCACCTGCACGTTGGCCGGAATGTCGTTGATGCCCAGGCCGGGGCCGGGGTTGCGGCCCGCCAGCGCCGCCAGCTGCGCGGCGGTGAGCTGCACGGTGTAGCTGCCGTTGGGGTTGCCGCCGCCAAAGAGCAAATGCTCGGTGCTGATGAGGCCGAAGCCGCCCTTAAACGTGTTGCGGCCTCGGAGCAGCGTGAATTTCTGCTGCGCCTGCCAGGTGCTTTGGTGCGAGTCGAACAGGTAGCCGGGATGGCCAAGGTAGGCCACGGCCGCGCCGTTGGGGTCGAGCACTGTCACGTCGGGGCTGTTGGGGTTGTCGGCCTTGCCGTAGTTCCAGCGGAAGCGGGCGTACTGCACGTCGGTTTGGGAGGTGAAACGCCCGCCCACGTACACGTTCTGCGAGGCAACCTCGACCGAGTTGCGGTCCTGGCTGTTGCCGCTGGAGGGGAAGGCGATGCCGCCTTCCAGCCCGCCGCCCTGGCGCCCGATGTTCACGAAGCCCACGTTGGCCCGCAGCGATGAGCGGAACCGCTCCGTCCAGCGCTGGTCGAGCTTGCCCGAGAGGTAGGTGAACCGGTTTTGCCCGCGCACCGTGGCGTTCACGCCCAGCGCCGGCGAAGTCAGCACGTTGTCCTTCAGGTCGAAGGTTTGCTCCGCGTTCAGGTAGAAGAACGTCTTGTCCTTCACCAAGGCGCCGCCCACGCCGAAGCCGAACTGCTGGCGCTGAAACCCGCTTTTCACCTGGTTGCCCGACAAGTCGCGCTGCGCAAAATCGGTCTTGCCGTCAATGCCCGGTCCGGGCCGGGTCAGGTAAAACGCTTCCGCCGTCAGCTCGTTCGAGCCCGACTTGGTGGTCACGTTCACGATGCCGTTGGCCGAGTTGCCAAACTCGGTGGAGAAGTTGTTGGTCAACACGCTCACGTTTTGCGCGAAGCCCACCGGAATGGCGAAGCGCTGCCCGCCGAGGAAGTTCTCGTTGTTGTCCAGTCCGTCAATCAGGTAGTTTGTGTACAGGCCGTTGGCGCCGTTGATGCTCACGTTGGGCGCTTCCGAGAAGAAGCCCGTGGCCAGCGTCACGTTGGGCAGCCGGAAGAGCGCCCGCGTGATGTCGCGGGCCTCAATCGGAATTTCGCGCAGTTCGCGGGCCGACAGCTCCGAAGCCACCTCCGCGTTCTGCGTGTTGATGGTGGTGGCGTTGTTGGGGGCGCGCACCACCACGCCTTCCAGCGTCTGGTTGCTCACGTTGGGCAGCACCAGCGTCACGCTCGGGCTGGAGTTGGTACGCAACGCGAGGCCGGCCTCGCGCACGGCTTGGTACTGCGTACTCACCGTGGTGCTCACGGCGTAGCTGCCGGCCGTGCTCAGGCCCCGGAAGCGGGCCTGGCCCTGGGCGTTGGTGGCCTGCTCGGCGCTGAAGCCGATGCCGGCATTATCCAAATGCACGGGCAGGCCCGCCACGGGCTTGCGGGCGTCGTCGAGCACCGACACCACCAAATCAACTTGCGCCATTGCGCGAAAAACGGGAATTAGCAAAAGGAGTAACACCCACAAAGAGGCGAGCTTTTTCATAAGCAAAACACAAAATCAACAATGAAGTAAAAACACAGAAGCGCCGGCCCGCCGCCGCCTTCCTGAATAGAAGGCGCAGCTAGCTGACGAAGCAGAAAACCCCGGTTTGAGCTAGTAAACGGGCGGGCCACGCTGCGGCAGCCGCCGTGTCGGGGCCACCGTGGGGCGTGGCAGCTGCCGCCGCACCCGCCGCTGCGGGGTGGCCCGCAGGTGCCGCAGCCGGGTGCGTAGCCGCCCCTCGGGCAGCTGCGCCAGCACACGGGCCAAATCCTGCGCTGTGTCGACATCAGCCAATTGGCCGAGCATACGCACCGCAGCCCCGGCTTGCCGGAGGCATTCGGCCAGGGCATTGCCAAGCCGGCTGGTTTGCCAGGGCAATTGCGTCCAGGCGGCAGCGCTAAAAAACTTTCGGTTGATGCCAATCAGGTACACGCCCCCGTCGGCGGCCGGCCCCAGCACCGCGCCCGCCGTTGCCAGCGCGTGCATTGCCTGCCGCAACTGCCCGGCATCGAGCGCCGGGCAGTCGTTGCCAATCACCACCAGTCGCTCGTACCCCAGGCTGAAGCCGTACGTGACGGCCGCCGTCAGCCGCTCCCCGAAGGTGCGGCCAACCTGTTGGCTTGACCCCACGCACAGAAAATCAGCCCCCGCCCGTTGCGCCACGGCCGTGGCCTGTGCAATGAGCTGCGCCGCCACCGCCGCGTTGGCCCCGCCCGCGCCGTGTTCTACAAGGCGCTTGTGCGCCGCTTCCCCGCTCGCCGAGCGGGTAAAGAGCAGCACCGCAGTAGCAGAACAAGCTGTATTCAAAATGATAGCGAGAGCAAAGGCGCTGCCTGAAAAACGACCGGTACGGCAAGTGAATATCCAGCGCAGCCCTTCAGCCCCTACGTATCAGCAGGAAGTCTAGATTTAAACAGCCTTAATTCCGGGCGCAGTCGGGGGAGTTGGCTATTGCATAGGGAAGAAATCGACCGAGCCCCTACAACGAGCGTTGAGCTTTTGTTTGATTTGTCGATTTGGTGCGTGAAGCAGTAGGCAGGCAGTAGGCACCGCCGAGGCTGCGTGTTGCAGCCTCCCCAAAAAAGCCACTCTTAAGCGGAAAGTGGTTCAATTTGCCGAAAAAACCAGGTTGGCAACTAATTTCCACCGGAAAAAGCAAAAATATCGCCGGCAATGGAAAAGCCCGAAATAAGGCTGTCTTTTCAGTTCCGGTCAAGCCCAACCGCCCGACATTTCGTCCTACGTAGAAACAAAAACCCCATTCACAGCCTGTGAATGGGGTTTTTTGTGGTCGTGTAAGGAGTCGAACCTTAAACCTTCTGATTCGTAGTCAGATGCTCTATCCAATTGAGCTACACAACCAGTTCCCGTGTTGGGGCTGCAAAGGTACGCCACGAAACGCGGCGGGTGCAAGCAGTGCAATACTTTTTTGGCTGGCGGGGCCGCAAGCCGCTTGTTTTCAGGGCTGAATTTTATCGGTTTCGGGGGCGGCGGCTCTGCGCAAGGCCCGTTGCAGGGCATGGTTGAAGACGAAGAACAGGCCGAAAAGCGAGGCGGCCACCAAACCCAGCAGCACGGCCTTGCTGAGTACGCCCTGGTCGGGGTTGCGGAGCAGGGCCAGCACGTCCTGCGCCTGGGTGCCGAGCCAGAAAAAGAACAGGCTGCGCGGCAGCATTCCGGCCACCGAGGCCAGCAGGAAGCGCCGGCGCGGCACTTGCACCAGCGCCAGCACAAACGTCATGAGCGCAAAGGGCAGCACCGGCGAGAGCCGCGTGAGCACAATCAGCGACCAGCTCTGCTGTTGCAATTCGTCGAGCACGGCCCCGGCTTTGGGAAAGTGCCCCAGAAAGCCCCGCAGCTTGCCGTGGTCGAGGCGCAGGGCCAGCTCGTAGCCCAGGGCAGCGGCTAGGGCGTAGGCCACCACCATGCCCGGCAGGCCCGCCCACCCAAAATAATAGCCCGTGGCAATGGCCACAAACGTGGTGGGCGTGAGGGCGAAAGCCATCGTGAGGGCCACCACGGCGAAATACAGCACCGCCTGGCCCAGGCCCAGGTGGGTTAGTAATTCCGGCCGCTCATACAGCAGCCCCAGCAGCGCCCCCGACCCCAGCAGCGGCACCGCCACCAGCAAGAACAGGGTAAGCAGGGTCGAAAAATTCTTCTGAAACAGCTCGCGCAGAAACCTCATGCTCCAAACATACGGCGAATGGCCCGCCAGCGGCCAGCCACCAAAGCCGGCAGCCTGTTCCCGCCCGTACCTTTGCCGGCAGCCGCGGCAGCCGCTGCCGCCGCTGCCGATTTCCTGGGCAACCTACGCGAGGCGAAGCAGGAGCTTCGCGGTACAACCGCCAACCCCCGCGCCACCAGCCGCGCCAGCGGCAGCCTCACAAGCGGTGCCCCAAAATCCGTTCAATCCGTCAAAATCCGTTCAATCCGTGGTCTTATGAAGTTTGCCACCAAAGCCATCCACGCCGGCGTTCACCCCGACCCCGCCACCGGGGCCATCATGACGCCCATCTACCAAACCTCGACCTACGTGCAGTCCTCGCCGGGCAAAAACCAGGGCTTCGAGTACTCGCGCACCCACAACCCCACCCGCACCCAGCTGCAGGATGCCGTGGCCGCGCTGGACAACGGCAAGCACGGCATCGCCTTCGCCTCCGGCATGGCCGCCATCGACTGCCTGATGAAGCTGCTCAAGCCCGGCGACGAAGTCATTTCCACCAACGACCTCTACGGCGGCTCCTATCGCCTCTTCACCAAAGTGTACGAGGTGTTTGGCATCAAATTTCACTTTGTGCCGATGCACGACATGGCCGCCGTGCGCGCCGTGGCCAGCGAAAAGACCAAGCTGATTTGGGTCGAAACGCCCACCAACCCGCTGCTCAACGTCATCGACATTGCCGCTGCTGCCGCCGTGGCCAGGGAGTGCGGGGCCTTGCTGGCCGTCGATAACACCTTCAGCACGCCCTACCTCCAAACCCCGCTCGATTTGGGGGCCGATATCGTGATGTACTCGCTCACCAAGTACATGGCCGGCCACTCCGACACCGTGATGGGGGCGCTGGTGGTGAACGACGACGCGCTGCACGAGCGCCTGAGCTTCTACCAGAACGCCTGCGGCGGCACGCCCGGCCCCCAGGACTGCTTCCTGGTGCTGCGCGGCCTCAAAACCCTGCACCTGCGGATGCAGCGCCACTGCGAAAACGGCCGCGCCGTGGCCGAGTACCTGCGCCAGCACCCCAAAGTAGAAAA
>JANYFQ010000376.1 GCA_025362615.1 Hymenobacter sp.
TGTTGCGCACCACGTCGCCCAGCACAAGCGAGGCGCGGGGCCGCACCCGGAAGCGCACGAAACCCTGCGAACCCAGGTCGTTGCGCCGCTGGTGGGGCAAGTGAATGTTGAGGAAGCGCAGCGTGAGGGTGCCGCGCTCGCCCAGGCTCCAGGTGCAGCGGTGCGATTCGGCCACCAACTCCAGCGTCGTCAAATCGAGCTTGCGGAAGTCGAGCGTGTCAATAACGACAACGGTGAAGGCCGTGTCGGTGCCCATGTTCTGGAAGCGCACGGTGTAGTCGAGGGGCAGGCGCGAGGCCACCTGGGCGGGCGAGAGGCGGGTGTAGTTCACGGCGATGTCGTTCGGGTCGTAGGAGCCCGTCACGGTGGTGGTGCTGGCGCTGCTGTTGTCGGCCTGCACCACGTCGCCGGTCACGGGCGCGTCGGCGTTGGCGGTAAGGACGGTGTTGAGCGGCGTGGTGGCCGGAATCTGCACCGTCACGTCCAGGGTGCGGCGGCTCAGGGGCGGGATGGCGGCGTAGTTCCAGCGCACCACGCGGCCCGTGGCGGTGGTGTTGGGGTAGCTGCCGACATAGGTCGTGTTGGCATCAAGGGTGATGGTGGCCGTGCCGGCCGGGACGGTGGCCGTGCCCACGTTGTCGAGCGTGAGCCGCTGCCGGGCCTGGAAGCCCGGCCGCGCCGCGCCGTAGGCCGTGAGCGTGGCCCGCAAATCAACCTGGTTCGGGATGGGCCGGAAACCGAAGTGCCGGGCCGTGTCTACCCGCCCGTAGCCCACAAAGCTGCCGGTGTAGCCGCTGGCCGTGGGCTGGGTCAGGGCGTAGTGCAGCGGCGGGGTGGGCGGGGCCAGCGCGTAGCTGCCGGCCCCGATGTAGAGGTTGAAAAACCCCGCCGTGTCGAAGGTGCCCAGGCTGGCGCGGGTGCCCTGCACGCCTTGCAGCACCATCGTGTTGGGAAACGCGCCCTCGCCGTTGTCGCGGCGGCCGTTGCCGTTGGCATCCAGGTAGAGCCGCCCCCGCACGGTGTTGTGCCGCGTGCCGATGCGGGCCACGCTATAACCCACGCCCACCTGCGTTAGCTCGCCGAGCAAGTAAGTGGGCGGTATCGACAAGCTGCTGCCGGCGATAATATTGTTGCTGCCCGAAGCCGACACGTAGTACACATTGCCCTGCACGTCCAGCCCCAGCGCCACGGGGTCGTTGTAGGAATAAACGCTTTGCGGCTGCGGGTCGCCGGCGTTGCGCAGGGCCTGCACCCAGCGCGGCTGGCCCGCCGCATCGAAGTGAATCAGGTGATGGTAGTCGCGCAGCTCAAACCCGCCAATGGTGGGCAGCAGCGGCGAACCGGTGCCCATGCCCACCGTGGCCTGAATGGTGGCCTCGCCCTGGGCATCGACCACCACGGCGGTGCCGGTGCAAACGAGCGGAGCCCCGCCGGGCGTGGTTTGGTTGGCCGCCCACACCAGCGCCCCGGCCGGGGTGTATTTGGCCAGGCTCACGCCCATCACGTTACGGCCCGTGACGTAGTAGTTGCCGGCCGCATCGGCCGTGGCCGCTTCCGTGGCCGTGGGCACCGGCGCGGCGGGCGTCCCGCCCAAGCCGCCGGGTCGAATCCAGGTCAGCACCCCGGCGGGACTCAGGCTGGCAATGAACCCGTCGAACGTGCCCACCGGCTGCCGGCTGGGCAGCACCGGCGGGTTGCCCGAGCCGCCAAAGTACAGCGCTTGATTGAACGCGCCAAACAGCAGGCAGCCGCCCCCGGCCGTTGGCCCCACTTGCAGGCTGCCAATGCCCGACGGGTAGCGCGGGGCGTAGCGGGGCGTGGGCGTGGGCAGCGGCACGCCGCGCAGGCGGCGCACCCACTCGCCGCTACCGGCCGCGTTGTTGCCCACAACAAAGGTTTCGGTCGAATCGAGGGGTTGCCCGGCCAGGGCGTAAGCGGGGTTGCCGCCCGCGTAATACGTTTGCAGGTTGCCCGCCAGGTAGCAGTTGCCCAGCCCGTCCACGGCCAGGTAGGGGCTCCAGTCGTACATATCGGGCAGCGGGCGCGTCCAGAGCAAGGTGCCGTTGGCATCGCACTTGCCGTAAAAGCCCACGCGGCGCCCGCCCGCCGCCGGTGCGCCGGGCACCGGCACACCGCCCCAGGTGGCGTTGGCCAACACGTTGCCCACCACAAAAAAGCCGCCGTTCACCGGGTCGGCCTGCAGGCCATTGAAAAAACCCAGCGGCAACTCAACCCCGCGCAACGACTTCACCCACACCACGCGGCCGGCAGAGTCGAGCCGGGCAAGCTCCCGGCCGTACTGACTGTTGCCGGGGTGGCGCACCAGCCGGTTGCCCAGCCGGGCGCTGTCGTTAAAGGCGAAGCAGAAATAAGTGTTACCGGCCGGGTCGGTGGTGCCGCCCAGCCCAATAATGCCGCC
>JANYFQ010000323.1 GCA_025362615.1 Hymenobacter sp.
GGTTTAGGTGTTCGGTGTTAGGTTTTAGGTTTTAGGTGTTGGGGTTTAGGTGTTGGGGGTCAGAAACCGAAATCAAGCCCCGTAATGGCCCACACCGAACACCCAACACCCAACACCCAACACCCAACACCCAACACCGAACACCCAACACCCAACACCGAACACCGAACACCCAACACCCAACACCAAGACCAACACCCAACACCCAACACCTTGACAGTTCTGCCCCCTAACCCCCCAACCTGCCATCTTTGCGCCATGAACCAACTCCTGCACTTCCTCGACCAGGGCCAGGGCCAGCCGCTGGTGGTGTTGCACGGCCTCTTCGGCACCCTCGACAACTGGCAGACCCTGGCCCGGCGCTGGGCCACCGAAGCCGGCCTGCGCGTCGTCAGCGTTGATTTACGCAACCACGGCCGCTCATTTCACGCCCCCGGCGTCAGCTACGAGCTGATGGCCGCCGACGTACTCGCCCTGCTCGACCACCTCGCCCTCGGCCCCGACCTCACGTTGCTCGGCCACAGCATGGGCGGCAAAGTGGCCATGCGCCTAGCCCTCGACCACCCCGCCCGCCTGGCCCGCCTCGTGGTGCTCGACATCGCCCCCCGCGCCTCCGATATGCACCACCAGGATGCCGTGGTGGCCGGCCTGCTCGCCGTGAACCTCGCCACGCTGCAAACCCGCACCGAGGCCGCAGCCGCCCTGGCCCGCTACATTCCGCAAGCCGGGGTGCGGCAGTTCCTGCTCAAAAACCTCTACCGCGACGCCCACAACCGCTTCGCCTGGCGCATCAATCTGCCTGCGCTGGCCGCCGCCCTGCCCGCCATCGGGGCCAGCGTGGCGGCGGCGGCCCCGTTCCTCAAGCCGACCCTTTTCATCCGGGGCGGCACCTCCGACTACGTTTCGGCCGACGACAAGCTGCACGGCATCCCGGCCCTTTTTCCCAATTCCCAAGTCGCCACCGTCCTCGATGCCGGCCACTGGGTTCACGCCGAAAAGCCCGACGAGGTATTTGGCCTGGTACGCAATTTCGCGTTGAGCTGTACCTAAAGCCCACTCCTCACCCCCACCCCAAAACCCCGGCGGGCCGTCGTCAGGCAGCCAGTAGTTCGTGCAACACCGCCCACACATTATCGGCCACCACGCGCTGGCCGGTGGCGTTGGGGTGTACGCCGTCGGGCAAATTCAACTCGCGGCGGCCCAGTACGCCGGCCAGTAAAAACGGCACGAAGGCCGCGCCGGCGGCTTCGGCCAGCGGGCGGAACAGGGCTTTGAAACGGGCCGCGTACTGGCCCAGGTGCTGCCCGCCGAGCGGGCCGAGGTCGAAAGGAAATTCGAGGCCGGCCAGTACCAGCCGGGCGGCCGGAAACTGGCGGCGCACGTCGGCCAGGATGGCGCCGAGGTTGGCGGCGGTGTCGGCCACCGGAATGCCGCGCAGGCCGTCGTTGGCCCCCAGGGCCAGCACGAACACGGCCACCGGGCCGCGGGCCAGCACGGCGGGCAGGCGGGCACGGCCGCCGACGCTGGTTTCGCCGCTCACGCCGTAGTTGCGGGCCTGGTAGGGGAGGCCGGCAGCGTCAATTTTAAGCTGAAGCTGGGCCGGGAAGCTCGCCCCGGCGGGCAGGCCGTAGCCGGCGGTGAGGCTGTCGCCGAAAAAAACGATTTGCTGCATGGCCCCACGTACCCCAAAACAGTGCCCGGCGTTACACCAAACCCAGGAAAAAGAAAAACAGCAACTGCGCCAAAAAAACCAGCGGCACCAGCGGGTTGCGCTTGACGAACCGCGCCCGCTGAAAAAGCCACTGCATGAACAGGGCCACCAGAAACCAGTCGCGGAAATTGCGGGCCGGGATAACATCGGCCGCCCAGTGCCAGAACTCGTAGCGGCCGGCCACCGGCTCCATGCACACATCCAGCCCCACCATGAGGGCGGCGGCCACTGCGATGCGGGCCAGCGTGGGCAGCGGCAGGTAGTGGGCCAGCATCCCGCAGAGGTACGTAACGATGAACCAGTTGAGGCCAATCAAGTACGGCACTTCGTAGCCCTGCGGCCCCCACTTCAGGCCCAGCGTGTCGCCGTAGGTGTAGTGGCCGAACAACTGGTGCGTGGTCACGCCAAAAACCTCTACAAAAAAGCCCAACACACTCGTCAGCAGCACAAAATGCCCGAACGCCGCCCGTGGCCCCGGCTGAAACGCCGCCAGCAGCCCCGCCGTGAGCAACAGCGTGAGGGGCGTGAAGCGCAGGTAAAAATCGGGCTTGTCGGAAAACGCCATCCCCGCAAATCCCACCGCGTGAAACAGCACCACCACGCCCTGCGCCACCCGCAGCCGGTTGGTGCCGACGGGCACGGCAAGGGCAACGTCCTCAACCAATTCAGTCATTTATTTTTTAGCTGTTAGCTGGTAGCTGATGGCTGTTAGCTTTTGGTTGGAAGTTCATTGAGGCGGTTTAGAAAATCGATGGAGGCCACAGGCGGTGCGGGCGGGCGGCTT
>JANYFQ010000417.1 GCA_025362615.1 Hymenobacter sp.
CCCGCGCCCCGCCATCAAAAAACCCTCTCCCGGCCCGGCCGGAAGAGGGTTTTTTTTGTAGGAGCAACGCCCGGCGCTTCTCAAGCCGCCGGCGCGTCCTCGTCGCCCAGCCGGGTGGCCTGCACCCGTTTGAGGAGGCTGGCCGCCTCGTACTGCCGGCGTTTTTGCTTGTTGGTTTTGTAGAGCAGCCGGCCCGTGCGCATGATTTTGCCCAGCACCGCGTCGAGGGCCTGGTAGTCGGCGTCTTCGACTTTGGTCGTGCCGATGTTGGCGTTGAAGCCCGTGTTTTGGGCGGCGTTGTCGGCGTCGATGGCCGCGTGCAGGGCCACGAGCTGGGCGGTGTCGGCGGCGGTGTGGCCTTTGCTGAGCAGGGCGGCCTGGTTGTCGGCCACGGCTTTGGCCAACACCACGAGGGCGCGGCTGACGGCCTCGGCATCGCGGGCGTTGATGCGGTCGCGCAGGGTTTTGAGGCCGAACTGCTTGGCCGCCACCGTCAGGCTGCCGGCCGGCAGCAGCCCCAGCCGGATGTCGAGCCGGTCGAGCAGCGGCTTGAGTTTTTGCAGGTTCTCGTAGAGCCGCCCCGTGGTTTGGGCCGTGCCGCCGGTCCGCAAGGCCCCGCCCGTGGCCCCCTTGATGCGCTGCCGCGCCGCCTGGGCCGCCGTGGCAAAGGCGGCGTTGAAATCGGTGGCCGCCACGGCCGCAAAATCGGCCTGGTCGGTGGCAAACGAGTCGAGCACGAAGCCCGCCGCCGTGTACATATTCTCTTTACTGAAGCGCAGTAGCATGGGGTATGTGAAAAAAGGGAAGACGAAAACCAGGGCCTTCGGAGCGCCCGGCCCGGCAAGTTACCAACCGATTGCCAACTGCCAGGCCGCTCGCCGCCCCCCCAGCCCTACCGACACCTTCGCCAGCCCTACCGACACGTTTGCCAAGCCTACCGACATCTTCGCCAGCCCTACTGACACGTTTGCCAAGCCTACCGACACCCTCGCCAGGTTGATTGATGGAGCTGATGGCAAGGCCGCAGCCGGCCCCCGCCCGCCCCGCCCGCTACCGCCGCAGCGTGAAGCCCGCAAAATACTCCCGTTCGGTGCGCCCGTTGAGGGCCAGGTGGGTGCCGATGTCGAATTGCAGGTTCTCGCCGAGGTTGAAGGTGGGGGCCACGTTGAGCTGCGCCTGCCAGCGGCGCTGCGCGGTATCCCACGGAAAAGCGCCTTCCAGCAGCAGCCCCAGCCTGGGCCCAAAGCTGCGGTCGAGGGCCACCGAGGGCACGAGGCGGACGTAGCGCCGGCCGGCTTCGGGGTCGTAGTTGAGGTCGGCTTCGAGCTGGGCTTCGAGGTTGTACACGTCGTTGAGTTCGACGTTGGCGGGCAACAACAGGCCGTACTCGGGGCGCTGGTCGCTCAGGGCCCCCGTGCCGGTGGGCAGGCGCAGGTAGCCGATGGCGGCCAGCGCAAGCGGCCCCTGCTGGTCGTCGCCCAAAAAGTTGTGTTTCAGGCGCAGGGTCAGGTCGCCGAAGCCGCGGGTGCGGTCTTGCCAGTCGGCCCCGGCCGGGCGCTGGGCCTGGGCGGCAAACACGGGCAGCTCCAGTTGCAGGTCGGTGCGCCGGCTCAGGCCCAGCTTGAGGGTGGTGTAGGCCAGGTGCCAGGTGCGCTGCGCGGGCGCGTCGGCCCCGTCGCCCGGCTCCTGAAGCAGGCGCAGGCCGTCCATCTCCAATTGAAAGTGCCCGGCATCCACCGTAAACGGGCTTTCGGTGACGCCGGGGCGGTCGGGGCGCAGCGGGCGCAGGCGGGCGCGGGGCACCGGCTTGCGCCAGCTAAAGCGGGCCGAATCGTAGGGGTTGGGCGGCGCGGGAGCCTGGCCGTGGGCCGCCGCGGTGCCCAGCAAACAGCAAAAAACGGCCGTTGCCAGCGCCGAAAGAAGTAGTTTCATCGTCGCCATACGGTTGGGGTTGGCCAAAGGATAGCCGGCGGGGCCGGGGCCAGGGCGAAAGTTTCGGGCGGGCCGGGCCGTGGTAAGCTCGCGCTGGCGCGAGTGTTCGACTGAGCCAAACTCGCGCCCGCCGAGCGCCCCGGCCCGTCGCTTCGGCCAAAACCTGCTATCTTTTGGGCCTCATTCTCCCCACTCGCCCGCTTTTCCCGCTTCTATGTCGAACCCCTACTTCCGTTTGGCCCTGGCCGCTGCCCTGGCGTTGCCGCCCGCGCTGGCCCTGGCCCAGCCCGTGGCCCCTGCCCCTAACCGCTACACCCTGCGTCTGGCCGTGGGCGACGTGTTGCCCCCCGCCAACGCCGCCGCGTGGCTGGCCGCCCCCGCCGCCGCCGCGCCCGCCGATGCCTGGCAGGGCCGCGTCTATCGGGTGCTGCAATTCGACCGCCTCCTCACCGAAGCCCAGCAGCAGCGCCTGCGCCGGGCGGGCGTGACGCTCTTCGACTACCTGCCCAATTACGCCTACACCGCCAGCCTGCCGGCAAATTTTGCGCCCGCCAACCTCGCCGGCCTGGGCCTGCGGAGCATCGCGCCCGTGCCCGGCCCCTGGAAACTGGCCGGCCCCCTGGCCCTGGCCGAAGTGCCCGACCACGCCCGGCGCGGCGCGGGCCGCCTCGAAATCGTGCTCCATTACTACCCCGCCCTCGCCCCGGCCGCCGCCGTAGCCGCCCTGAGCGCCGCCGGCTACGAGGCCCTGGGCCACGACGAATTCAGCCACCAGCTCCGCGTGGCGCTGCCCGAAACCGCCCTGCCCGCCCTGCTGGCCCGCCCCTGGGTGAGCGCCGCCGAAGCCGCCCCCGCCCCCGGCGTGCCCGAAAACGACCGCAGCCGCACCAACCACCGCTCCAACGCCCTGGCCACCGACTACGGCGCCGGCCGCCACTACGACGGCCGGGGCGTGACCGTCGGCCACGGCGACGACGGGGCCATCGGCCCGCACATCGACTTCACGGGCCGCGTCGATGTCAGCACCGCCGGCCCCACCCAGGGCGACCACGGCGACCACGTGGCCGGCATCATCATGGGGGCCGGCAACCTCAACCCCCGCGCCCGCGGGCAGGCCACGGGGGCCTTCAACTTCTACCAGGACTACCCCAACAACTGGACCCAGGCCCCGGCCAACTACGCCAACGCCGCCCGCCGCGTGCGCATCACCAACAGCAGCTACGGCGACGGCAACAACGCCGGCTACACCGCCAACACCCGCACCGTGGACGGGCAAATGCGGCAACTGCCGTACCTGATGCACGTTTTCTCGTCGGGCAACTCCGGCGCTTCCAACTTCAACTACGGGGCCGGCGCGGGCTGGGGCAACATCACCGGCGGCCACAAAATGGGCAAGAACGTGCTCACCGTCGGCAACGTCGAGTACACCGACGCCCTGGCCCCGAGCAGCAGCCGCGGGCCGGCTTCCGACGGCCGCATTAAGCCCGACGTGTGTGCCGTGGGCACCGACGTCACCTCCACCATCGGCAACAACCAGTACGACGTGTACACCGGCACCAGCATGGCCTGCCCCGGCACGGCCGGCGTG
>JANYFQ010000429.1 GCA_025362615.1 Hymenobacter sp.
GGCGGCGGGCTTCCCCACGGTGCTGGGCTTCGACCAGGCCCGCATCGCCACCGCCACCAGCCCCTACACGGGCTTCGACAAGGGCTTCTTCTCGCCCACGGCCGCCACGGCCTTTGCGCCCGGCGTGGGCTACGCCGTGCATTTGCGCGGCACGGAAGTGGTGGACTTCACGGGCACGCTGGGCACGGGCGACTACGCCCGCACCCTGGCCCGCGCCCCCGGCACCACCGGCGAGGGCCTGCACTTGGTGGGCAACCCCTACCCGGCTCCGCTGGACTGGAGCCTCGTGACGGCCGCCGACCGGCCGGGCGTGGACGCGGCCTTCTTCGTGTTTGAGAGCAGCGGCCCCTACGCCGGCACCTACCGCTCGGCCGTGAACGGCATCGGCAGCAGCAGCTTCATCGGCAGCAGCCAGGGCTTCTTCGTGCGCGTCACGCCGGGGCAGACCAGCGGTACGCTCACCTTCAAAAACGCCCACCGCCTGACCAGCTACGCCGACCAAGTGGCCGTGCGGCGCGGCGCGGCCGACACGCGCCCGCAGGTGCAGCTCACGCTGGCCGGCAGCGGCACGGCTTCGGATGCCTTCTACCTCTACGCCCAGGCCGGGGCCACCCCCGGTGCGGATGCCGCGTTTGATGCCGTGAAACTGGCCAATCCCAGCGGGCTGAACCTGGCTTCGCTCACCGCCACCGGCCAGGCCCTGGCCATCGACGGCCGGGCGGCCTTCGCCGCCGCTACGGTTGTTCCCCTGCAAGTGCAGGTGCCCGCTGCCGGCAGCTACACCCTCGCCGCCGCCACCGTGGCCAACCTGCCCGCCGGCACCACGGCCACGCTGGTCGATAACCTGACCGGCACCCGCACGGCACTCGCGCCCGGCACGGCTTACCGCTTCGCCATGAGCGGCACCACGGCCCCCGGCCGCTTCTTCCTCCACCTGATTTCGGCCGGGGCGCTGGCTTCGGCCGCTGCCACGCTGGAGGCGCAGGTGCAGGCCTACCCCAACCCCGCCCACGGCCGCCTCACGGTGGTCCGCCCGGCCGGGGCCGCCGCCTCGGCGGTGCTGCTCAACAGCCTCGGCCAAACGGTGCAAGCGCTGCAACTGCCCAGGGCCGAAACCGTGCTCGACCTGCGCGGGCTGGCCTCGGGCGTGTACACCCTGCGCCTGACGCTCGACGGGCAGCCCGTCAGCAAGCGCGTCGTGCTCGAATAATTTTTTCACTCGCCCCGCGCCCCCGCCCGTTTTGGGGCGGGGGCGCTTGGGGCTTTTTCTTCGCTTGACATGAAAAAACTATTGTTGATTTTCAGCCTGCTTGCGGGCGGGGCCTTGGTGCAACACGCGGCCGGGCAGGTGCCCAGCGGCGGCGGCCCCGGCCCCGGCAGCGGCGGCGGGGCCGGCGGCGGCACCGGCGTACCGCTTGACGGCGGGGCCTCGCTGCTGCTGGCCTCGGGCGCGGCCTACGCCCTGCGGCGGCTGCGCCAGCGGCGGGCGGCGCGGCCGTAGCCCGGTCCCGCCGTTTCCGCCGAACAAAAAAACGCCCTCCCCATAACCGGGGAGGGCGTTTTGCGTGGTCTTCATTGCGCTTTATCAACGCTACCGGGGCCTTCTGCTGGGTGGTGGTGGCGGGCTGCACACTTAACTTTCTGCTCTTACGCGGTTGGCGCGGGGCTGCGCCCCGTGCCGCCGTGTTGCGGGGTTGAAACCCGCCCCCCAGGCCGAAATCGTCCGGCGATTATCGGTCAACGGTTGCCGGCTGGAAGCCGGCGGCACTTCGGCACGGGGCACAACCGAAGGAAGGCGTAGCCAGCCCCGCGCCAACCGCCACTGCGCAACAGCCGTTACTTTGGCACCACGGCCGCCAGGGCAGCGGCCAGCGCCGGGGCGTCGGCCACGTTGCAGACGGCTACGCGCTCGGGCAGCAGGGCGGGATAGGCAGCCAGCACCTGCTGACGCAACCCCTCGGTGGCTACCAGCACGGTATGGGCGCGGCGCAGGGCGTAGCGTTCCAACTCCAGGAGCCAGCCGCAGGCGGCGGGGGCGGCGGGGTCGTGGGCCAGGGCGGGCAGGTGCAGCACCAGCGGGCAGCGGCAGCGGTAGCGCAGCTCCAGGGCGGCCAGCCAAGTGGGCCAGTCGGCGGCGTACACCAAGCCAAAGGGTTCGGCCTGCGCCGCCACCAGTGGCACCGTAAAGCGGGCGTACTGAATGAGGCGGTAGTGCAAGTCGTCGGCCAGGGCGAAGGGCGCGGGCGGCGTAGTCGTGTCGGTGGTGTCGGGGCGGCGCAAAGTGGCCAGGCCCTGCGCCAGGGTGGCGTGGGCCGCCGCCGGCACCTGCGTCATTGCCGGCGGCGCAGCCGGGGCTTCGGCCGGGTTGGCGCTGGTTTGGGCTGCTGCTTCGGCGGGAATTTTCGCAGTGGGCTCGGTTTCGGGGAGTAAGGCCAGCGCATCGGAGGCCAGTGCATCGAAGGCCGCCGGGCCGGCATCCTCCGGGGTCTCGGCGCTGAGGTCGGCCGCTTCGGCGGGGCCGGTTTCGGCGCGGGCAAAGGCGTCGGCCCCGCCGAGGGGCAGCAGTTCAACCTCCTCCTCGGCACCGGCCTCCGCTGCCACCATCGCCGGCACCGCTTCGGCCGAAGCGGCAGCAGCAGGCCCGGCGGGCTGCCCCTGTCCGGCAAGCCCGTAAGGTGCCGGCAGCCCGGTCGGCAAGGTTGTTGGCGCAGTATCGCCTGTACCACCAAGCGGTGCTTGGTCTCGCGCAAGCTGTCCGCTCCCAGCATCGTCGCAACG
>JANYFQ010000335.1 GCA_025362615.1 Hymenobacter sp.
CAAGCGCGGCGACAAAAAAACCTACCAGATGAACCCCGCCAACCGCCGCGAAGCCCTCCGCGAATTGGCGCTGGATGAAGCCGAAGGAGCCGATATGGTGATGGTAAAACCCGCCCTGAGCTACCTCGACGTGATTGCCGCCGTGAAGCAGGCAACCCACTTGCCCGTAACGGCTTACAACGTGAGCGGTGAGTACGCCATGGTGAAAGCCGCCGCCCAGAACGGCTGGCTCGACGGCGAGCGCACGATGCTCGAAGTGCTGCTGAGCATCAAGCGGGCCGGGGCCGACGCTATTCTGACGTATTTCGCGAAGGAAGCGGCGGCCGTGCTGCGGCGCGGGTAGGGCGGTGTACCACCAAGCTGTGCAGCCGCCTTTAATTTAATGCCGCCCGATTTTCAATACTTCCCCGCCTTCCTGCCGCCCGCCGAGGCCGCCGCGCTGCTGGCCAGCCTCACCGAAACGGTGGCCTGGGAGCAGCGCCAAATCCGGCTGTTTGGGCAGTGGCACCCGCAGCCGCGCCTCACGGCGTGGTACGGCGAGCCGGCGGCCCGCTACGCGTATTCGGGGTTGCAGTGGGAGCCGCTGCCCTGGCTGCCGGCGCTGGCGCAACTGCGGGCGCGAGTGGAGATAGCCACCGGTCATCGCTACAACAGTGTGTTGCTCAATCGCTACCGCCACGGACGCGACAGCATGGGCTGGCACGCCGACGACGAGCCCGAGCTGGGCCCCGCACCCGTCATCGCCTCGCTGAGTTTGGGGGCCGAGCGGCGGTTTCGGGTGCGGCCCCGGCCCGGCACGGCGGGCGCGGCGTTCGGGCTCGATTTGGGCCCCGGCAGTTTGCTCGTGATGGGCAGCAGTGTGCAGCAGCACTGGCAGCACGCGCTGCCCAAAACCGCCCGCCCGGTGGGCGAGCGGCTGAATTTAACATTCCGTTGGGTGGGGCCGTAATGCCCGCCACCGGCCAGCCATTGCTTGCAATTTCATGAAAGGACTGCTCACAATTTTCCTGCTCACGGTCTCGAACCTGTTCATGACCTTTGCCTGGTACGGGCACCTGTATTTCAAGAACCTGGGCTGGTTCGGGCGGCTCGGCATCGCGGGCGTGGTGCTGGTGAGCTGGGGGTTGGCGCTCTTCGAGTACCTGTTTCAGGTGCCGGCCAACCGGCTGGGGTTTGCGGGCAACGGCGGACCCTTTTCGCTGTTTCAGCTCAAAGTCATTCAGGAAGTTATTACGCTCACGGTCTTCACATTGTGCGCGGTATTCGTTTTCAGGACCGACAAGCTGGCCTGGAACCATGCCCTGGGTTTTGCGTTGCTGGTGGCGGCGGTGTACGTCATTTTTCGGAAGTGGTGAAGGCCCGCGCCTGACTTTTTGCGGCCCTGGGCTGTTGAGGCAGCACCGCCAACCTAACCTTGTGCATCGTGGACGTAACCCTCGTTTTCCCGCATCAACTCTTCAAAAACCACCCGGCCGTGCAGCCTGGCCGGCCGGTGGTGCTGGTGGAAGAATGGCTGTATTTCAAGCAGTTCAAATTCCATCAGCAGAAAATAATGCTGCACCGGGCCACGATGCAGTTTTACCGCAGCCATTTGCAGCAAGCCGGGTTGGCGGTGCAGTACGTGGAGGCCATCAACCCCGAAGCCGACGTACGCTTACTAATTGAGCACCTGGCCGCCCAGGGTGTAACGACCGTGCATTATGCCGACGTGGTGGACGACTGGCTGAGCCGTCGCCTGCTGGCCGCCTGCCAGCGCCACGGCCTGGCCGCCACCGCCTACCGCACCCCGTATTTTCTGAACACGCTGCCCGAAGTAGCCGCTTTTTTCGAGAAGAAGCGGCCCTACCACCAAACCGATTTTTACGTGCAGCAGCGCAAGCAGCGCAACCTGCTGCTGGAGGCCGACGGCAAACCGCTGGGCGGCAAGTGGACCTTCGACGCCGACAACCGCGCCCGGTTTCCAAAAACCGAAACCGTACCGGCGTACCCGTTCCCGGCCGAAAACGCGTTTGTGAGCGAGGCCAAAGCCTACGTCGGCACCCATTTCGCCGACCACTACGGCCGCGCCGCCGCGCCCTTTGCCAGCGGCGGCTACTACCCCACCACGTTTGCCGAAGCCGAAACCTGGTTGCAAGCATTTTTGACGCAGCGCTTTGCCAAATTCGGCGTGTACGAAGACTCGCTCGTGGCGAAGGAGGACATTCTCTACCACGGCGTGCTCACGCCAATGCTCAACACGGGGCTGCTACTGCCCCAGCAAATCATCGACGCGGCGCTCGACTACGCTTCCGATAACGAAGTGCCGCTCAGCTCGCTCGAAGGCTTTATTAGGCAAATTGTGGGCTGGCGCGAGTTCATCCGCATTGTGTACGAGCGCGAGGGCGGCAAGCAGCGCACCCGCAACTTCTGGGGCTTCACGCGGGCCATTGCTAAGGGGTTTTACGACGGCAGCACCGGCATCGGCCCCGTCGATGTCACGATAAAGAAGCTGCTCCGCACCGGCTACAACCACCACATCGAGCGGCTGATGGTGCTCGGCAACTTCATGTTGCTCTGCGAGTTCGACCCCAACGCCGTGCATCAGTGGTTCATGGAAATGTACGTCGATGCCTACGACTGGGTGATGGTGCCCAACGTGTACGGCATGACCCAATTCGCCGACGGCGGCCTGATGACGACCAAGCCCTACATCAGCGGCAGCAACTACCTGATGAAGATGGGCGACTACGAAAAAGGCGACTGGCAAGCCACCTGGGACGGCCTGTTCTGGCGCTTCATGCACGTTCACCGCTCGTTTTTCCTGCAAAATCCGCGCCTCGGAATGCTGGTCTCGACGTTTGATAAAATGAGTGTGGAGAAGCAGCAAGCGCACCTGGCGAATGCGGAGGCGTTTCTGGCGGGGTTGGATGGATGAGGCGGTGCGGGCGGGCGACTTTTTCGCCGCCCGCTCGCTAACCGTAACAAGTATTCGCACAACGACAAGCGGGCGGGCGGCAAAAAAAGCCGCC
>JANYFQ010000568.1 GCA_025362615.1 Hymenobacter sp.
AAGCTGGGCGCATGATGCCCCCGCGCTGCTCAGGCCGAGTGAGAAAGCCCGCCGCCGGCAGCCCCGCGCTACCGCGAGTTGCCGGAGCCGACACGGTGGGCAACCGCTGAATCAACTGATTTTTTGGATGAAAAAATAAACAAATTCGTAGGTATATTTATTTGGCTATTATGCCGATGCTGCGTATTTATTCGTACGTAGTTTTGCGCGTAAGTACTGATGCCCGGCGGGCTTTTGTTCCATCATTTCTTCCTGGGCCATGGCCGTGTATCAGCTAATTTATTGCAGCGTTGCCACCCGGTTGCTCGGGTGTGAGGAACTGGCCAGAATGGTGGAACAAGCGCGCATCAACAACTACAGCCAGGCCATTACGGGCGTGTTGCTGTACGCCGAAGGCCGGTTTTTGCAGGTGCTGGAGGGCGAGATGGCACCGGTGGAAGCCCTCTACGAGCACATCAGCTCGGATGCGCGGCACGCCGAATCGATTCGCATGTACAGCGCCCCCGTGCCGCACCGCTTGTTTGCCCACTGGAGCATGGGATTTGGCCGGGTGCCCGCGCCGGCCCTGGCCCGCCTCAGCGCCTACCTCGACCCCCAGTACCGGGCCGCGCTGCTGCCCAACGCCTACGACATCGAGGAATTCATTGCCGACACGCTCCTGGAATTTGTGCGTGAGGAGCCGGCGGTAGCGGGCCAGCCGCCCCGGCCGTAGCGTAGCGCCCAGCCGGCTACGCGCAAAACGGAAATTCGGCCAGGCTCTCCCACGGCCCGCCCCGGTAAGCCCACAGGTGCAGGCCGGTGCCCACGGCCTCAAAAGGCGCGAACCCGGCCTGGAGCTCGGCCAGGAGGGCACGGGCTTCGGTGGGGGTGACTTTGTTTTGGATGGTGACGTGGGGCTGGAGCTTCTGCTGGTCCTGGGGCGTGAGGTGCGGGGCGAAATCAGCCTGCAAGCGGCGGTGCAGGGCGCGCAGCGCCTCGTTTTCGAGGGTGCAGGCCACGCCCCGGCCCAGCGAGCGCAGGCCCGTGACCGGCAGCGCCAGCGGGGCCAGCGTCTGGCTCAGGTCGCGCAGGGTCTGGCCGATGGCCGCTTCCTCCGCCCCCGGCAGGTGGTGAAAAAGCGTAAGGTGAGCGGCCAGGTAATTGATTTTGGGCGGGAAATGCCGGCGGCGCAGGTCGTTGAAATACGCTTGGGTGGCCGCGTCGAGGGCCAGGGTGAGGATGAGGGGCGCGGGTTCGGAATGAGGCATGAAGGAGCGGCGGTGGCGGTGCGGCTTTAGATACGGCATCCGGGGGCCGCGCCGCCATCCGGCCGCGCCGGTCGGCGCATTTTCAGTGCCGAAAAATTGCCCGAAATATGGCCAAAAACGGACAATAAAGCGGTTTTCAAGGACTTATTCGGCGGGTGAATGCGTTGGTATATTATCCGTCACCAACCCAATTTTATGCTCACTTCCGGCGCGTTCGTTTCGCTTTCTGATACCCTGCTCACTGACTCTGTCGCGCCCGCGCCGCTGGCCCCGCGCACGCACTCGGCCAAGCTGTGGCAGCCGCAGCGCGTGGTGTTCACGCCCGATGCGCTGGACGAGGAATTCGGCCAGCAAATCCTGGCCCGCGTTTCGGCCCAGGGCCTGGAGGTGGAGTTGCTCAGGAGCAACCGTCTCACCGGCCTGCGCGACCCCGGCGGCGACGTGCGCGCCACCTACCGCACCGCCAAAAACACGCTGGCCATTGTGAAAGCGCCCGCCGGGGCCTTGCGCTTGCAGCCCACCCCGCCCTCGGCCGACTGGCAGCTGAACCTGGCCGAAGGCTGCCCCGCGCACTGCCAATACTGCTACCTGGCGGGCTCGCTCAGCGGCCCGCCGGTGGTCAAGGCCTTCGCCAACCTGCCCCAGCTGCTGGCCAACACCGCCGCCTACGAGCAGGCCGGCCGCGTGGTCAGCTTCGAGGCCAGCTGCTACACCGACGTGCTGGGCATCGAGCACCTCACCGGCAGCCTGGCCGAAGCGGTGCGGCATTTTGGCACCCGCGAGGGCGCCCAGCTGCGCTTCGTGAGCAAGTACGACCACGTCGGCGCGCTGCTGGGCCTGCCGCACCACGGCCGCACGCGCGCCCGCTTCTCGCTCAACGCCGAAGCCGTCGTGCGACGCCTGGAGGGCGGCACGGCCTCGGTGGGGGCCCG
>JANYFQ010000574.1 GCA_025362615.1 Hymenobacter sp.
TGGTCGGACGAAGCCCTTCGGGCGATTCGTCCGACCACTCCTCCTTACGCCAGCGCGGGCTCCAGCACACTGTCCACGCTCACCAGGGGCAGGTTCCAGGCATCGGCGACGCCCTTGTACACCACTTCGCCTTGCACCACGTTGAGACCCAGGCGCAGGGCTTCGTCGCGGCGGCAGGCTTCCTGCCAGCCCAGGTTGGCCAGCTTCACGGCGTAGGGCAGCGTGGCGTTGGTCAGGGCCAGGGTGGAGGTGTAGGGCACCGCGCCGGGCATATTGGCGACGCAGTAATGCACGATGTCGTCGATGATGAAGGTCGGGTCTTCGTGGGTGGTGGGGCGACAGGTTTCAATGCAACCGCCCTGGTCCACGGCCACATCGACGAGCACCGTGCCGGGCTTCATCGTCTTGAGCATATCGCGGGTGATGAGGTGCGGGGCTTTGGCTCCCGGAATCAGCACCGCGCCCACGATGAGGTCGGCGGTTTTGACGGCTGCCCGAATGTTGTACTCGTTGGAATACTGCGTCACCACGTTTTTGGGCATGATGTCGTCCAGCTCGCGCAAGCGGTTGAGGCTGATGTCCATAATCGTTACCTGTGCGCCCAGCCCGGCGGCGATTTTGGCCGCTTGCGTCCCCACAATGCCCGCGCCCAGCACCAGCACTTCGGCGGGTTTCACGCCGGGTACGCCGCCGAGCAGAATGCCCCGGCCTTTGAGGGGCTTTTCGAGGTATTTCGCGCCTTCCTGTGGGGCCATGCGGCCGGCCACCTCGCTCATCGGGATGAGCAGCGGCAGGGCGCGGCTGGGCAACTCCACGGTTTCGTAGGCCAGGCACACGGCCTTGCGGGCAATCATGGCGTGGGTCAGCTCTTCGCCGCTGGCGAAGTGGAAGTACGTGAACAGCAGTTGGTTTTCTTTGATGAGCGGGTATTCCGACGCAATCGGCTCCTTCACCTTCACAATCATGTCGGCCTGCGCGTACACTTCCTCAATGGTGCCCAGCACCGTCGCCCCGGCCTCCTCATATTCGCTATCGGCGAAGCCCGAACCCAGGCCGGCCGTGCTTTGCACGAGCAGCGTGTGGCCGTGCTTCCGCAATTCGGCGATGCCGGCAGGCGTCAGGCCCACGCGGTTTTCGTTGTTTTTGATTTCCTTGGGAACGCCGACAATCATGGGCTTTGGGGGTGGGGGAGTGGTGGGAAATTGAGGATGTAAAGGTACGGTTGAGGCGGGGTGGTTTTGGGTGCGGCGTGTGCTTTAGCTCGCAGCTATTTAGGTGTTGGGTGTTGGGTGTTGGGTTTTAGGTGTTCGGTTTTAGGTGTTGGGTGTTGGGTTTTAGAAATTCAAGTTTCAACACATAAGTACCGAACACCCAACACCTAAAACCCAATACCAAAAAACCGAACACCTAAATAGCTGCGAGCTAAAGCTCACGCCGCACCCAACAATCCTCAACTCCGCCCGGCGGCCAACAAGTCGTTCAAATTCAGCGCTTCGGTGTACATCATCAAAGCGCCAGCGGCATCAACGGGCCAGGCTTCGCGGGGCCGGTCCCAATACAGCTCAATGCCGTTGCCATCGGGGTCGTCCAGGTACAGGGCTTCGGATACGCCGTGGTCGGCGCTGCCAGTCAGCGGATAACGGTGGTCGAGCAGGCGTTGCAGCACCCGGCCGAGGTCGGCGCGGGTAGGGTAGAGGATGGCGGCGTGAAACAGGCCCGCCGCGCCCTCACGCTGGGCCGGCCGTCCGCCCCGGCTGTGCCAGGTGTTGAGGCCGATGTGGTGATGGTAGCCGCCCGCCGACAGAAACGCCGCCTGCTCGCCGAAGCGCGTCGTTACCTCAAAGCCCAGCACGTCGCGGTAAAAACCCAGTGCCCGGTCCAAATCGGTTACTTGCAGGTGAACGTGGCCGATGCCGGTGCCGGCCGGGGCGGCGTAAGGCTCAACGGGTTGCATGGCTCGCGGAATGCAACTGCACCAGTTCCGAGAAAAGGCAGTTTCGGGGGCCGGTTTCGGTGTCGAACACCAGCACCGCATCGTTGCCTTGGGGGCCGATGGATACCAGTCGCCCATCGAAGGTTGCCTCCAGCAACTCGACCCGGTACGGCTGCTCGCGGGCGAGTTCCTCCAAGACCGTGCTTTTGATGGCCGTCAGGGTCTGGTTGGTGGTGCCGCCGATGAGGCTGACGGAAGCTTCGGTTTCGCCCTCGTCGCGTTTCTTCAGGTACTGCTGCACCCGCTGCACCACGGCCTCGGCAGGGTCAATTACGTCTATGTTGTAGATGGTCAAGTATTCTTCATCGCTTATTCCACCGCGTAGCGTTCCGATGAGGCCGCCCAAAACCTCCAGAAGCGGTTTGCCAACAAAGGCGGGGGCGCTTACCAGCAAGGTGCGTTGGTCGTTCCAAAAGTCGGGAGCCACCGGCAACAGCAGGATAAGGTCGTAGCCCGCCACGGGCAACTGGTAAGCGGCCAGTTCAAGTAAGTAGAGTTCAAGGCGACGAACTACTTTCTGAGAGAAATCAAGGGTTACCATAGCGTTTTCAGCCAAGTTAAAATGCCACCGTCAGGGTCTTCGAGTGCGTGAATGAACGACAACACACTGGCTTCGTCCGCAGTGCCCAGGCTGCGGTATCGCCAGCTTTCCGACCACCCCTCCGTTCCGTCCGGGCCATTGGAACCGACGAGGAAGTACCAGTATTTGTCAAAATCGGGGTTGCGTAAGCGTTGCGTTTTCAATGCCTGCTCCAGGCCAGCCGGCCGCAACAATGTGTTGTACGAGTGGGTTTTAAAGCTGCTGAACGGGCTTTCCAGCGGATAATCCGAGTCGAGCAGCCGGCAGATGCGGGCTTTCAGGGCTAATTCCAACGAGTAGCCCGCCAGGTACACGGCCCCGTCGTACAAGCCGTCGCGCATCAGGCATTTGGCCTCATGCAAACGACTTTCGGCCAGTTGCTGTAAATTGCTGCGCGTCAGTGTCGAGGATTTCAGCATCGCGGCCAGCCCCTACTTGAACGGCACCACCATCCCGCTCTCCTTCATCATGCTCTGCGGGGCCAGCGTGTTTACAATGTTGGCTTTGAGTGTCAGCTTGGTGTCGCCGTTCAGGTCGTTGGAGCTGATGACGGCCGCGTCCGTTACCTGGCCCAGTTGTTTTTGGGTATAAAGCAGCTCCACCACCGCCGATTCGCCGGGGAAAATGGGGGCGGGCGTGGTTTTGTAATTGACGCAGTAGCAGCCCGACGTGAGCGCCCCGAGTTGCAGCGGGGTTTTGCCCGTGTTGCGAACCGTGAAGCGGGCGGTGGGCTGCTGCCCGGCCTCCATCTTGCCAAAATCGTGGGTTGTGCGGTCAATCACGAGGCGGGGCGAGCGGGCCAGCTCGGCGGGCGTGAGCTTGGGGCGCATCTCGTCTTTGGTGAGTACCGTACCTTTGATGGTCAGTACCTTGCTGCCTTCGGTGGCGTTGCTCGTCACGGTCACGGTTTTGGTGAATACGCCGGGCCGCCCGGCCGAGCTGTACATGGCCTTGATGATGCCGGTTTTGCCGGGCAGCACCGGCGTTTTGGTCCAGTCGGGGGTGGTGCAGCCGCAGCTCGCCTGCACGTTGGCGATGACGACCGGGGCCGTGCCGGTGTTCTTGAATTTGAACTCGTAAGTGGCCATCGTGCCCTCCACGACGTTGCCGAAATCGTGCAGGTCTTTGTCGAACGTGGTGCTGCCCTGGGCGCGGGTGGCCAGGGTACAGCAAGTCAGGAGGAAGAAGGTAAGGAGGCTTTTCATGTTGAAAAAGAGGAACTTATTGGCGTTTTAATCTAGGCTACGGTAGCCGCCACGGGAAACAAAAGCTAATCTGCGAAGCAACAATGAAATGGCAAACCGTGCCAAATCAACCCAAATATACGGCCACCGGGGCGGGCTGCTTTTGACGGGGGCTTGTGGCGTAATTTTGCCGGACCTCGCGGGCGGTGCGGGAATGTTGGAGACGTGCGATTGTGCGCGTTTCCTAAGCGGGTTTTTAATTCGCGTTACGTCCTGACTCGCGGGTTGAAAACCCGCGTTACCCATCCCACCCGCCCCGTTTCTATGTCCTTGCTTGCCCCCGATTCGTTGGTTACGGCGCTGCCCGCTGCCCTTGCGCCCGCCGATTTGCTCGCCGATTACCGCCTGGCCTGGGAGAGCCGCCACGCCTCGCTGGCCGGCCGCAAAGAGGTGTTTATGGGCAAGGCCAAGTTCGGAATTTTTGGCGATGGCAAAGAGTTACCGCAGCTTGCGATGGCGCGGGCGTTTCAGAACGGCGACTTCCGGGCCGGCTACTACCGCGACCAGACGTTTATGGTCGCCATTGGCCAGCTTACCTGGCCGCAGTATTTCGCCCAACTCTACGCCAACCCCGACGTGGAGGCCGAGCCCGCCACCGCCGGCCGCGCCATGAACGGCCACTTCGCCACCCGCCTGCTCGACGACGACGGCCAGTTTCTGCCCCAAACCGATACTAAAAACTCCACCGCCGACATTTCGCCCACCGGCGGCCAAATGCCCCGCCTCGTGGGCCTGGCCTACGCCAGCAAGCTCTACCGTCAAAACCCTGAGCTGCACGACCGCACCGACTTTTCGGTGAACGGCAACGAGGTGGCCTTCGGCACCATCGGCAACGCCAGTACCTCCGAAGGAATGTTTTTTGAGGCCCTCAACGCCGCCGGGGTGTTGCAAATCCCGCTGCTGATGTCGGTGTGGGACGACCACTACGGCATCTCCGTACCCGCTGAATACCAGACCACCAAGCAGAGTATTTCGGCCATTTTGATGGGCTTGCAGCGCGAAAGCGAAAGCGAGCAGGGCTTCGAGATTTTTGTGGTGAAAGGCTGGGACTACCCCGCGCTGCTCGACGCTTACGCCCGCGCCGCCGCCGTGTGCCGCGCCCAGCACGTCCCCTGCCTCGTCCACGTCACGGAGCTGACGCAGCCGCAGGGCCACAGCACCAGCGGCTCGCACGAGCGCTACAAATCCAAGGCCCGCCTGGGTTGGGAGGAGGAGCACGACTGCCTCCGCAAGCTCCGCGAGTGGCTTTTGACGGAGAACTACGCCACGGAGGACGAGCTGAACGCCATCGAGAAAGAAGCTGCGGCCGTCATCAAAGAAGCCCGCACCGCCGCTTGGTCGGCCTTCTTCGAGCCCATCAAAACCGAGCGCGACGAAGTAGTGGCGCTCCTCGACCGGCTGGCCGCCGCCACCGGCACCGAAAACGACCTCCACGAAATCATCGAAGCCCTCAAAACCAACCCCGTGCCCATTCGGGCCGATGCCGTGCGGGCCTTGCGCCGGGCGTTGCGCCCGCTGCGCGGCCTGCGCCACCCCGGCCGCCGCGCCGTGCAGCAAAAGCTCGAAACACTGCTCGCCGACAACGCCGACCGATACAATTCGGGCCTCTTTAGCCAGAGCGAAAACGCCGTTGGTAACATCGAAGAAGTGCCCGCCATTTTCGCCGCCGATGCGCCGCTCGTGGACGGCCGCGAGGTGCTGCAAGCCTGTTTCGAGGCCAACTTTCGGCGCGACCCCACCATCTTCGCCATCGGCGAGGACGTGGGCAAGATTGGCGACGTAAACCAAGCCTTTGCGGGCTTGCAGGAGCAGTTCGGCGAACTGCGCGTCACCGATACGGGCATCCGCGAATGCACCATCGTGGGCCAGGGCATTGGCGCGGCGCTGCGCGGCCTGCGCCCCATCACCGAAATCCAATACCTTGACTACCTGCTCTATGCCATCCAGATATTGAGCGACGACCTGGCCTGCCTGCAATACCGCACCAAGGGCGGGCAGAAAGCCCCGCTCATCGTCCGCACCCGCGGCCACCGCCTCGAAGGCATCTGGCACAGCGGTTCGCCGATGCAGATGATTTTGGGGTCCATCCGGGGTATTCACCTTTGCGTACCGCGCGACATGACGCAAGCCGCTGGCTTCTACAACACGCTGCTCCGCAGCGACGAGCCGGCCATCGTCATCGAATGCCTCAACGGCTACCGCCTCAAGGAAAAAACGCCCGCCAACGTCGGCGAA
>JANYFQ010000603.1 GCA_025362615.1 Hymenobacter sp.
CTGGCTGCTGCCGATAAAGCTGCTGCTGCCCACGCCGTTCACCGCCGAGCGGTAGTTGCCGGTGTACTGGCCCGTGCTTTCGAAGACGTAGAACGCCGCGTCCACGCCCGGCCGGTCGGCGGCCGTTACCAGGCTCCAGTCGATGGGGGCCGGGTAGGGGTTGCCCACCAAGTGCAGCCCCTCGCCGCCTGCGCTGCCCGTGGCGCGGGGCAAGGTGCGGGGGTAGTTGCCCGTGTTGAGGGTGCCCTGGGCCCGCAGGATTGCCAGCGCAATGTTGAGGGTGTAGCCCACGCCGGGCAGCAGCGCGTCGGTGCCGTTGGGCACCACCCAGCCTTTGTTGAAGCCCACCAGGTCGTTGGCCGTGGCCAAGCGGCTTTGGTCGTAGCCAAACACGTTGGGGAAGGGCGTGGTGGTGCCCGGCGTTCTCGAGGTGTTGTAGGCCGTGGTGAGCTGGGGCTGGAAGCGGCGCGACACGGCCAGGCGGGCGACCGTAGCCCCGCTCACCGGGGCGGTGTAGTGGCGGTAGCCCAGGCCGGGGTTGCGGCTGCCGTCGAAGCTGCGCTCCATCACGGCGGTGTTGCCCACCACCACGCCCGTGCTGCGGTTGACCACTAGCGCCGTGCCCGTGGCGGTGCTGTTCAAAAACAACAAGTTGCCGTTCAGCACCAGGTTGCCGGCGGCGGCAATGTCAAGCAGCTGTTTTACCGCAAAGGTGTTCGTCAGGGTCAGGTCGGCGGGGTTGGTGGTGGTCAGGCTGCGCACCGAGTTGGGGAGGTCGCTGCCCGTGATTTGGGCCACCGTGCCGTTGTAGATGAGGTTGCAGTCGTCGGAGATGTTGTGGTTGCCGCGCACCTGCACCGCGCCCAAGGCCACGTTGCCACTGAACCCGGTGTTGATGCCATCGGCATCGCACACGTAGAGCGTGGCCCCGGTGTTGAGCGTGAATTCGCCGGGGCCGGTCAGGGCCTGGCAGTTGGTGTCGAGGCTGCCGTCCACGGTGAACACGCTGTTGAGCACCACTGCCCCGGCAAGGCGGGCAAAGCCCGTGCTGGTCACGGTGATGTCGTTGTAGGTGCCGGCCGCAATGGCAATGGGCGCGGCGGCCGTGCCCGTGCTGATGGTCAGGTTCTGGGGCGCGGCGGCCGACGTGGTAAACGGCTGGCTGCCGCCGTAGCTGGTGCCCACGCCGTTGGTGGCGTAAGCCCGCACGGTGTAAAGCGTGCTGGCCGTCAGGCCGGTCGCGCTCACCGTGAAGGGGCCGATGCCGGCGGAGGCCGGGCCGGTTAGTTTGGTGTCGGCCGTGGTGGGGGTGCCGCTGCCGGCCACGTACACCACGCCGCGCTCGGTGATGGCGCTGCCGCCGAGGTCGGTCACGTCGCCGCCCAGCCGGGCGCTGTTGGCCGTGATGCTGGCCGGGGCGGCCGTCGTCACGGTCGGGGCCGTGGTCACGGTGAAGCTCAGGCCGCTGGCGGTGCCGCCGCTCGTGGTCACGCGCACGTTGCCGGAGGTGGCCCCCGTGGGCACCACCGCCGTCAGGCTGGTGGCCGAGTTGAAGGTGACGCTGGTGGCGGCCGTGCTGTTAAAGCTCACGGTGCTGCCGGCCGTGAAGTTGGTGCCGGAGATGGTCACGCTCGTGCCCACCGGGCCGCTGCCGGGGTTCAGGCTGGTAAGGGTGGGGGCCGGGGCTGTGGGCGTGAACGACAAAAAGACACCATAGCTGGTGCCCGCGCTGTTGGTGGCGAAGGCCCGCACGAAATACATGGTGTTTGTCGTCAGGCCGGTGGCGCTCACGGTGTAGCTGCCCGTGGTGCCCGTGGCCGTGAGCTTGGTGTCGGCCGTGGTGGGCATGGCCGTGGTGCTGCTGTACACCACCCCGCGTTCGGTGATGGTGCCCCCGCCGTCGCTCGTCACGTCGCCGCCGAGCGTGGCCGTGGTGCTGCCCACGCTGGTCGGGTTCGCAGTCGTGACGGTGGGCGCAGTGGCGACCGTCACGGTGAAGATGACGGGGCTGCTGGTGCCGCCGGGGCCGGTCACGGTTACGCGCATCATCCCGGGAAGGCCAAAGAACGGCACGGTGGCCGTGATGGTGGTGGCGTTGACGACCGTGAACGTGGCCGTGGTCGGAAACGCCATCGGCCCGCCGGGTGTGAACGTGACGGCGGTGGCCCCGGTGAAGCCGGTGCCCGTCAGCGTGACGGTGCTGCCCGTGGGTCCGCTCGTGGGCGAGAGGCTGGCCAGGGTGGGGGCACCGCCCGTCACGGTGAAGCTGGAGGTGGTGAACTGGACAGTGCCCATGCCCGTGAAGACGGTGAGGGGCCCCGTAGTAGCCCCGGCGGGTACCGCAAAGGTGATGTCGGAGTTGGGTAGCAGGGTTGTGGCTACGGGTGCCGCCCCGGTAAATTGCACCGTGTACGGCGCACCACGGGGAACAAGAAGGATGGGGCAGCTAATGGTGACCATCGTGCCCACCGGCCCGGTGCTGGGGACAGGGTTTGTGCTGCAAGTACTCCCCTGGGCGTAGGTCAGCTGGGGCAGCAACGCCAGCAGCAGCGCCAGCAGCAGCCAGCGGCCGGGGTTGAGTGGTTGCCGCCAGGCGGCGAGGAGAGATTTTTTCATAAAAAGAAAAGTTGGGGTAAAAAAGGAGGGCAAGCAACCCGCAAGCCAGCCCAGGGCCAGCTTGCGCGATGCAAAAGTGGCGGGCCACCCCCCCGCCGCGCAAGCACTTTGAGGTTCATCCTCAAACTTTGAGGTCGGCGGGTTATTTATTTTTATTTTTTCCAAAAATAAATAACGGCCGGCCCGTCGTTTTTGTAATATATTTTTGTCTTTTCCGAAAATAAATAGCACTGCCCATGCCCCGCCGCGCCGCCCCCTCCACCACCCTGCCCGCCCAGGTACGCCAGTGGTTCGGCCTCAGCCAGGCTGAGCTGGCCCTGTACCTGGGCACCAGCCAGCCCCTGCTGCACCACCTCGAAACCCGCCAGCGCCGCCTCACCGTGCCCCTGGCCACGGCCCTGCTGCCCCTGGCCCGCCACCTGCCCCCGCCCGCCGAGGCCCCGGCCCTCGTGGCCGCCGCCGCCGCCCCGCCACCCGCCGCCCCCGAAGCGCCCGATGCCGCCGCCCTGGCTTTCCGCCGCCGCCAGTGCCAGGCCCAGGCCGCCCGCCTGGCCGCCGCGCTGGCCCAGCTCGAAGCCGCCGCCACGGCCGCCGCCCGCTGGGCCGCCGCGCTGCCCGCCCTGCTGGCCGAAGCCCCGCCCCCCATCCCCGGCAGCACCCCGGCCGAGGCCGCCGCCCGCGAAACCTGGCGCCAGGACTGGCTGGCCCGCCGCGCCCGCGCCCGCCCCGCCGCCGAGGCCACCCGCGCCGCGCTGCT
>JANYFQ010000608.1 GCA_025362615.1 Hymenobacter sp.
GCCGGCGCGGTGGGCGCGGCGTCGGGCGACGGGGCCAACGCGAGCGCGGCCAGCCGGGGGTTCTTGGGCGGGGTCTGGGCGTGGGCGGCCGGTGCGGCGAGCAGAGTCAATAGAAAAGCAGCACGAAAATTTATCATATCAAGTTGCAAATCAAGCAAAATACTTATCTAAACCCGGCCCTTATTCCACCGCCAGGCGCTGGGCGCGGCCCGCCGGCAACCCGCGCACCTCCCGCACCTGGGGCGCGTCGGTGGCGGCGATGGTGCCGGAGAATTTGCCGTGGTAAGCGCCTCGTCGGCCAGCCCGTAGGCGGGCTGCACAAAAAATATGATGGTCAGTTGCAGACAGCCATCTTTCGCGGCTTCCGTCGTTGTAGCGTATTTGAACGCCTGCTGACCGTTGTCTTCCAGAATCAGCGAGGTAGAAAAAGACGCGCCCGGCTTGAACGGCCCCCGGTCCACGAGGCGCTGGAAAGCAGTTTTTGTCTTGCCAAAAGCAGCCTTGCCCTGGCCGTTGGCCGGCCTGAATTCGAGCAACGGCCACGGGCCATCTTCGCGCTCCCACAAGCTCATTTTGTCGGCCCCCAGCCAGCAGCGTCCCCCGTCGCGGTCGCCGAGGCCCTGATGGTCGTGGCGCTTGAGCTCAGCCAGCAGCTAGGCCAACGTGTCGGCCCTTGGGTTATCGTAGCGCACGGCCGGCGCGGTGGGCGCGGCCCCAGTCGAGTCCAGCGCGAGCGCGGCCAGCTTGGGGTTGGGGTTCGGAGTCTGGGCAAAAGCGGCCGGGGCGGCAAACAGCAGCAGGGCCAGCAGCAGGGCCAGCAGCAGGGCCAGCAGCGAAAATTGCGTATGGGCTCGGTGGGGCTAATACTTGCTCATGACCTTGCCCCGGCCGCCGCAGCTGCCGCACTGGTCGCGCTGGCCGTAGTTGCGGCCTGACACCCAGCCCGCGCCGCCGCACGCGCCGCACGTTACCTCGTGCAGGGTGGGCTGGTAGGTGGGGGATGGGTCGCCGGGGCGGGTGCGAACGGGGGCCGCCGCTTCGGGGTGGTCGCGGCGGTACTGCTCGTTTTGGCGGGCCTCGGCGGCTTGGCGGGCGGCCACCAGCCGGGCGTGGGCGGGGTGGGCGGCCCGCACCCAGGCCGCGATGGGCGTGGTCAGGTTGGCGTAAATCTGGCCCTCGTGGCTGCTGCGCCCCTGGATGCCATACTTGACCATATCCTGGTCGAAAAAGTCCACGTACACCGTGTCGGGGGTGCCGGCCGGCTCGAAGCGCACCCCGTAGGGCCGGGTCCAGTCCTCGCTGTACCAGGTGCCGTCGTAAAAATCGTCGTAGCCGTGAAACCGCTTGCTGCCCTTGGCCAACTCGCCGGCCACTACGAGGCCATTGTAGCGCACATAGGCATCTTTGGCCGTGCCCCGGCCCCGCACTTCCCAGATTTGGGGTGCGGCCGAGGCCGTGGGCGCGGCTGGCCACCGCCCCGCGTAGGCCGCCTCGTCGGCCAGCACGCGCGGGTCTTGGTAGAAGTCCAGCCGCAGCGGCTCAAACTCGCCAAAGCCCGATTGGTCGTCGATACGCATCACCAGCCGGCCAGCCCGCTCCACGAACACCACGTTCTCGTAGGGGCGGCTGACCTTGAACGGGCTGGCCGGGTCGGTTTCGAGGCGTTCAATCAACGCCCGCACAGCTGCCCTAACGGGCTTCAGGCGGCGGTTTTTCTGCCGGTACGAGAGGCGCAGCTTCAAGCCGTGGCCGTCGCCCTCGTCGTCACAAGTCGTCGGGGTGGCTCCCAGCAGGTTCGGCACCGAGTACCATTCCAGGGGCTGGGGGGGCTTGCTGTGCTGCCGGGTGCTCGTCGTGACACCCCTAAAATCAGCGTTGGCGATGCCCTGCAAGTACATGATGGAGTCGGCCAATGGGCTGCCGTAGCTCACGGCGGGCGCGGCGGGCGCGGCACCGGTCACGGCCAGTGCGAGCGCGGCCAGTTGCGGATTCGGGTTCGGGGCCTGGGCGAAAGCGGCCGGGGCGAGCAGCAGCAGGAGCAATGAGAAAGTCCGCATCAGCTTGAAAGAAGGGTGTTGGCAGTGGCTGATTTTGCTGCCGCTAGTAGCGGCTCGTGGTTTTGCCCCGGCCGCCGCAGGTGCGGCAAGATTCGCGCGTGGTCCGGCCGACGCGGTAATCGGTGTAGTTCTGGTAGCCGCTGCCCCCGCACGCGCCGCACGTTACCTCGTGGTCGGTGGGCTGGTAGCCGGTCGAGGGGTCGTTGGGGCGGGCGTAGGTGGGGGCGGCGGCGGCCCGGCGGGCAGCGGCGGCTTCGGGGTGGGCGGCATCTTCGGCTTGCTGGGCGAGGCGGGCCTGTTCGGAGCGGGCAGCACTGGCGGCCTGGCGGGCCTCGTACTGCGCCTGCCGCTGGTCGA
>JANYFQ010000613.1 GCA_025362615.1 Hymenobacter sp.
CATTGGAAAACAAGAAGCCCCCACCTGCTTGCGCGGTTGGGGGCTTTTTTGTGGCCGCAAAGGGCACACGATGGGCTAATTACGGCCCGAGAACAAGAAGTAAATGATGGAACCGCCGAAGGGAAAGAACCAGATAATCAAGCCCCAGATAATTTTTTTGGTGCCCGACCAATCCTGCTTGATGAGGCTGAGGAAGGCAAATACGGCCAGCAGCAGGTAGGCTACGCCCGCGATGCTGAGGCCGCCGGTGTTGGTTCGGCCGCTGCACGAGGTGAACAACACAGAAGTAGCCACACTCAACAGCGAGAGGGCGAACAGGTTGAGGTTGGAACGGGTGAGGAATTTGGTCATGACGCGGGGAGCCAGAAGGCGTGAGGTGGGGAAAAATTTCCCCTCATTACGCAACTTCCGCCCGATGGATACAAGCGAGGTTGTGTTCATCCAATAACGTGTTGTCAATCAGCTTACTGGCCAATGAAACCACGGATGCCCGCCACGAAGATGCCCAACGCCGCCGGCACCATCAGCACCGTGACGACCACGCCCCACAGCGCTCCGTAGAAGTGCGCGTCGTGGTTGATGTTGTCGTGGCTTTGGCGGCTCATGTAATTGGAATACAGCAAATAAAGCCCGCCCCAGATGAAGCCGGGGATGCCGATGGGCAGGAACATCATGTAGATTTTGGCCGTGGGCTGAAACAGGATGCCCGCGAACATGACCGAGGCCACGCCGCCCGATGCGCCGAGGCTGCCGTAGAGGCGGTCGTCGCGGTGGCGGAGGTAGGTGGGAATGTCGGAAACGACGATGCCGCCGATGTAGAGCAGCAGGAATGCCGCCGTGCCACCCACCGGCCCGAAGCGGGCCGCGAACTGGTAAAAGGCGTTGTCGGCGAAGAAATAGAAGGTGAGCAGGTTGAAAAACAAGTGGCCCCAATCGGCGTGGAGGAAGCCGGAGGTGACGAAGCGGTACCACTGACTGCGGTCGCGGGCCATGTCGTAGGGGCGCAAAATCCAGGCTTGCATCAGGCCGTCGTTCGACCAGGCGTAGGCGGAGATGAGGACGGTGAGGCCGATGAGAACGAGAACGGGGGAGAGCATGGGGAGGGAAAACTTGTACCGCGAAGCTCCTGCTTCGCCTCGCGTTGAACGAGATTGTTGGGGTGGTTAGGGGAGTTGCTGGTCCGTTTTGGGGCAACTTGCGCGAGGCGAAGCAGGAGCTTCGCGGTACAAGCGCAGCGCCTAGCTTTCGCGCTCCATCAACTGGGCGGCCAGGTGGCGCAGCGGCTCTTTGCGCTCGGCCGACGCGCTTACTTCAGCCAGGTGCGCCAGGGCATCGTCGTAGAAATCGTTGATGCGGGCTTCGGTCTGGGGGCGCACGTTGAGGGCATCGTACACGGCCCGGACGGCGGCTACTTTGGCTTCGGCATCGGGCACGGGCTGGCCGATGTGCTGCTGTAAAACGGCGGTTTCGGCGGGGCCGGCCTGGGCGAGGGCGGTGAGGAGGAGGAAGGTTTTTTTGTCAGAAATGATGTCGCCGCCCACGCGCTTGCCGAAGGTGGCGGCGTCGCCGTACACGTCGAGCAGGTCGTCGCGGAGCTGGAAGGCCACGCCGATGGCCGTGCCGAACTGCCGCAGATGCCCGGCATCGGTGTCGGAAGCCCCGGCGAGGCGGGCACCCAACTCCAGGCAAAAGCCCAGCAGAACGGCCGTTTTCAGCCGTATCATGTCGAGGTATTGGGGGATGCTGACGCGGGTTTGGGTCTCAAAATTCATGTCCCACTGCTGGCCTTCGCAGACCTCGGCGGCGGTTTGGGAGAAGCGGCGCAGGACGGTGGGGAGCAGCTTGGGCTCGATGTCGAACAGCAATTCGTAGGCCCGCACCAGCATCACGTCGCCGCTGAGGATGGCGATGTTGGGGTTCCACTTCTCGTGGACCGTGGGCTGGCCGCGCCGCAGCGGGGCATTGTCCATCAGGTCGTCGTGGAGCAGGGTGAAGTTGTGGAAGACCTCAGTGGCGAGCGCGGGTTTGACAATGGCGCTGACATCATCGGTGTAGAGTTGGGCGGCGAGCAGCGTGAGCAACGGCCGGATGCGCTTGCCGCCCAGCCCCATGATGTAGCGAATGGGGGCGTAGAGCGTGTCGGGGGCCTGGCCGTAGTCGAGTTGGGCGAGGGAGGCGGCAATGGTTTCGGAGGAGTTCACGAGCAAGTTAGCGCAAGGTTTTGCGAGGTTGAAAACAGGTTTCGCAAAGGTCGTTCTTTCAATGAAAAGCCCGCCACGAGTGGGCGTGGCGAGCTTGTGGGGTGAAGCGACGGGCGAAGTGGTCAGACGACTTTTTCCAGTCGTCTGACC
>JANYFQ010000346.1 GCA_025362615.1 Hymenobacter sp.
CTCAACAAGAAAAAAATAATTAATACTTGAAAAAGCCTCTGTTTCGGCCGAAACGGGGGCTTTTGGCATTTTGGCTGGTTTATTTTAGCGCCGGAGTTAAGAGAATATCAATGTCCTGCTTACCTTCGGCCCATCGTTTTATTAAACCTCCTGATTGTCATGAGCACTTGGAAAGGAATTGTGGGGGCCAGCTTTGGAGCGGCCGAATTTGACCGCTACTGCCACGCCCTGGCCTGGACGGCCTGGCGGCCGAGCTTCGTGGTGCTGCACAACACGGCGGTGCCGAGCCTGGCGCAGCGGCCCACGGGCTTTTCGCCCGAGCATATGCGGGGGCTGGAGGCGTACTACCGCGACGTGCAGCGCTGGAACGCCGGGCCGCACTTGTTCATCGACGACCGCAAGATTTGGGTGTTCACGCCGCTCACCGTGTCGGGGGTGCATTCGCCGTCGTGGAACAAGTTTTCGCTGGGGGTGGAGATGCTGGGCAACTTCGCCACCGAGCCCTTCGGCAGCGGGCGCGGGGCCAGGGTGCGGGCCAACGCCGTGGCGGCCCTGGCCACGCTGCACGCCGTGCTGGGCCTGGACCCGGCCACGCTGCGCCTGCACCGCGAAGACCCCCTGACGACCCACCGCTGCCCCGGCGACAAAGTGCCCAAAGCCGACGTGATACGCCGGGTGCAGGAGCTGCTGGTGACGCGCCACGCGGGCGAGCATTTGGCGGAGCCCATGCCGCACCCGCCGGCGTGAGCGGTGTGCCCCCAAGCGGTGCAGTGTCTGGCGCTGAACGATGCCCACTGCCGGACACTGCAACCCCACCGCCCCGCACATTCGCCGAAGCTCCAGACACTGCAAGCCGTGCTCCAGACACCATAAATCCTACTCCAGACACGGCAACGGCTGCCCCGGACACGGCAAATGCTACGCTGGACAAAATAAATGCTACTCCAGACACTGCAACGCCGGTGCCAGACATGGCAACGCCTACACCAGACACTGCAAATTATACTCCAGACCAAATAAGTCCTACTCCAGACGCTGCAACGCCTGCACCGGGCGCTGTTTTGCGCTGACTGGCCCGCCCAACGGCCTTGCCGGGCTGGTTTTTGGCCGCTATCCCGCTAAAACACCATTTACCCACTTTCACTTTTTCCCCGCCTGCCCCATGAACAAAGACCAGATTGCCCGCCTGCTACGCCACCGCAAGGTGAAGCAGACCCTCGCCGACTACGCCGCCGCCGTGGCTTCGGTGCCCGCCTTTGCGGGCCTCAGTGCCCAGTACCTGGCCCAACTGGGGCTGCTGGACGGGGCCGCGACGCGCAACGCCGTGACGTCGGAAGGCGCGACGCAGGCCAAAAACACCGCCGGCACGGCCCTCATTGGGCGGCTGGTGCGGGCGGCGAATGCGCTTTACCTCTTTTACAAGGCCGCCACCCCCGCCCCCAACCTGGAGGAGGCCGCCAAAATGCACCTGCGCCCCAGCGACTACCGCCGCCTCGGCGAGCTGGAGCTGGCCACCGCCGCCGCCGACCTGGCCCAGCGCGTGACGACCCACAAAACGAAGCTCATCGCCGACTACGGCCTGAGTGCGGCCAACGTGACGGCCCTGGCCGCCGACGCCCAGGCATTTGAGAAGCTGCTCGAAGCCCCGCAACTGGCCATCGATGCGGGCAAGATAAAGGGGGGCACCGTGCGCCTGACCCTGAGCGCCCTCAACCGCTTTTTGAAGGACGACCTGCGGGCGGGCCTGGAGCTGCTCAAGGAGAACCAGCCCGCTGCTTATGCGGCCCTGCGCGAAGCGAGCCAGGTGGACGACGCGGCGTACCGGAAGAAGAAGGCGAAGCGGGGGGGCGGGGCTACAACCGGCAAAAGCGGCCCCGAAAATCAAGTGTAAAATGCTGCGGCCCGACAACTTTTTAGCCCTTCCATTTTACCGCTCCAGACTATGGAAAAATTATTTGTGGCCCTTGTGCTTGCCGCCGCTGGCTGCTGGGCGGCTCCGGGCCATGCCCAAGGTAGCTTCGCCCCTCTGCCGATTCAGGTGACGGGACCGCGCTCCCGGATGGTTTCGACGGCCAACTTCACTTTTACCGACCCCAAGGGGAAGAAGTGGCTGGCCCCCAGCGGAACAATAACCGACGGCCTTTTCATCTCCTCGCTCCTGCTGCCGCTGGTACTGCCGTTGATTGATGACGTTTGGGCACCTAGAGCGGTTCCCAGGTCGGTGTACGGGTCGTAGAGTACGGGTCGTAGAGACGCGACCCTTCGCGTCTTAGGCTCTGCGGCAGTAATTAAACCGTTCAGCAGTAACCGTTCAAAGCATGAGACGCGAAGGGTCGCGTCGCTACAAGGCAAACCCAAAACGTGTACACCGACCTGGGAACCGCTCTAGGACTTACGCAAAGGGCAGTTCACGCAGTGTTCCGCCGTGTTAAAACGCCGTGTTTCGCAGTGTTTTGTTCTATCCACACTGCGAAACACGGCGTTTTTAACACTGCGGAACACTGCGTGACAGATAATTTGGGCGTTTTGCGTAAGTCCTAAAACCGAAAGACGATAGACATCCGGGCACCCAATACCGGTTTTTGGAAGACGGGGATGTGGTCATCTGGCGTCTTGTGGTGGTGGCGAAAAAGCCCCGAAACATCAAGGCCGCGATTGTGAGCAGAACCGACCCGGCTGGGTTTGCGGCCGAGGGTGCGGTAGCCGCTACCGAAGCTACTGGCGGCATTGATGCTGCGATGCTTGGTTAACCGGCTCCTGTGCGTTGCTGAAGCAACGGGGGTAGTGCAAAACGAAGCCGAAACGCCCCGGCCAGAAGAGTAAAAACCCCCGGCCCGCGCCCCCGCGCAGCCGGGGGTTTTTTGGTGCCCGCCCGGCCCCGGCCGTACCTTCGCCGCCCCGCTTACCGCCCCCGCAACATATGCCCGCACTCCACTGGATTGGCAAAGACAAGGTGCTCAACCACCACCAGGACGTGCCCTTCCGGGTGCTGCGCCCGCACTACCACCACGGGGCCCCGGCCACGGCCGATGCCCCCCCCGCCCACCGGCTCATCCACGGCGACAACCTCGAAGCCCTCAAGGCGCTGCTGCCCGAGTACGAGGGGCGCGTGGATTGCATCTACATCGACCCGCCCTACAACACCGGCAACGAGGGCTGGGTGTACAACGACAACGTGAACGACCCCAAGCTCCGCAAGTGGCTGGGGCAGGTGGTGGGCAAGGAAAGCGAAGACCTGAGCCGCCACGACAAGTGGCTCTGCATGATGTACCCCCGGCTAAGGCTGCTGCACAAGCTGCTGGCGGAAAACGGGAGCATCTGGATTTCGATTGACGATAACGAACAGGCGAACCTGCGAATTATAATGAATGAGATTTTTGGGCCACAGTCGTTGATTGGCTGTTTTGTGTGACAGTCTAAAAAAGGCGGCGGCAGCGACAATAACGGCGCAGTAACGGACCACGAATATGTAGTGGCGTATTCAAAAAAGGCGAATGCCAATGTGTTGGCCCGTGTTGAAATAGCGGCCGAAGCACTGACCAAAAGTGACGAAAAAGGAGAATATCGAGTGGGACGGGAATTGAACAAGTGGGGTGCAAACTCGAGGAGGCAAGACAGGCCCACCATGTATTTCCCTATTCCTGGCCCCAACGGAGAAGACGTTTATCCAATCCGTAACGATGGGTCGGAGGGTCGCTGGCGGCGGAGCAAGCAGAAAATGTTGAAGGCTGTATTGGATGGTGACGTTGAGTTTCAAGAGCGTCCAGACGCAACCTTCATCGTTTATGAAAAAGTTAGGGCCGTCGCCCCACGCACCAAGCCCTATCGTTCCTGGCTCACCGACACGGGTACCACGGCTGATGGCACGAAGGAAATCAAGCAGGTTTTTGGAGAAAAACTGTTTGATTACCCCAAACCTCTAGGTCTTTTGGAACAGGTTCTAAAAATGGCCACCGGCCCCACGAGCATCGTCCTCGACAGTTTTGCGGGTTCGGGCACGACGGGGCACGCGGTGCTGAAGCTCAACGCGCAGGACGGGGGCCGGCGGCAGTGCTTGCTCATCGAGTTGGAGGACTACGCCGAGACCATCACGGCCGAGCGGCTGCGGCGGGTGGTGGGCGGCTACGGGGCGGTGGCGGGCACGGGCGGGGGCTTCGGCTACTACACGCTGGGGCCGGCGCTCTTCGCGGAAAGCGGCGAGCTGAACGAGGCCGTGGGCCTGCCCGCGCTGCGGCAGTACCTCTACTACACCGAAACCCGGCAGCCGCTGCCCGCCCCGCCCGCCGCCGAAGCCGGGGCCGAAGCCGCCGCCGCCGCCGACACGCCCGCGCTGCTGGGCTGCCACGGGGGCGCGGCCTACTACTTCCACTACGCCCCGGACGCGGCCACGACGCTGGACCACGACTTTCTGAGTACGGTGCGGACGCGGGCCGAGCAGTACGTCATCTACGCCGACAACTGCTTGTTGCCGGCGGATTTTTTGCGGCAGGCGCGGGTGGTGTTCAAGAAGATACCGCGGGATGTGACGCGGTTTTAGTTGGTTCTCTGGCCCCCTTGCGTTCACCCCACCCCCTAACCCCCTCCCCGATGGGGAGGGGGGACTAGTTTCTAGTTCTAGACCTAGCGCAAGGGCTAAAAATCTAGAAACTAAGACTAGAAACTAAGACTAGAAACTAGTCCCCCTTCCCCATCGGGGAGGGGGTTAGGGGGTGGGGTACACGCAAGGGGGCTAAAGGGAGCAAGCAACCCCACCATTTATTTTTATTTCCACCGATGGAACTCAAACCCTACCAAACCCAAATTCTGACTGACCTGGCGCGTTTCGTGGGCTGCGTGCAGGCCACGCGGCACCTGCGCGAGGGGTTCGCGGAGTACTGGGCCACGCACCCCACGGCCCCGGTGCTGCCCCGGCTGGGCGAGGGCGTGGAGCCTTACAAGAACAACGTGCCGGGCGTGCCGCACGTGTGCGTGAAGGTGCCCACGGCGGGCGGCAAGACGTACATCGCCACCAACGCCCTGCGGGTGTTGTTTGATGGGCTGGGGCCGGGGCTGCCGCAGGTGGCGGTGTGGCTGGTGCCGTCGGTGACGATACTGGACCAAACGCTGCGCAACCTGCGCGACGTGGCCCACCCCTACCGGCAGCGGCTCAACACGCAGTTTGGGGGGCGGGTGGAGGTGTTTGATAAGGCGGCGCTGCTGCAAGGGAGCGGGTTTTCGGCGGGCACGGTGGGCGAGCAACTGAGCGTGGTGGTGCTGAGTTTCGACAGCCTGCGGGCCCGCAACAAGGAAGACCGCAAGGTGTACCAGGACAACGGCAACCTGCAGTCGTTCGGGCCGCTGCTGGCCGGGGCGGGCGGCGGGGCCGACGAGGCGGGCGCGGGCGCGGGCGAGGCGGGCGACATCAGCCTGATGCGGGTGTTGCAGGCCCTGGCCCCGGTGGTGATTGTGGACGAGAGCCACAACGCCGAGAGCGAGCTGAGCGTGGAAATGCTGCGCAACCTGAACCCGCGCTTTATTTTGGACCTGACGGCCACGCCGCGCCGCAACAGCAACATCATCAGCTTCGTGGACGCGCTGGCCCTGAAGCAGGAACACATGGTGAAGCTGCCCGTGATTGTGTACAACCACCGCGAGCGGGCCGACGTGATACAGTCGGCCCTGCACCTGCGCCACAACCTGGAGGCCCAGGCCCGGCAGGAGCAAAAGAACGGGGGGCCCTACATCCGGCCCATCGTGCTGTTTCAGGCGCAGCCGCGCACGGCCGACGACAACGCGACGTTCGAGAAAATCCGGCAGATTTTGCTGGACCTGAAGGTGCCGGCGGCGCACATCCGCATTAAAACGGCGGGCATCAACGAGTTGAAGGGCGAGGACCTGCTGTCGGCGCAGTGCCCGGTGCGCTACATCATCACCGTAAACGCGCTACGCGAGGGCTGGGACTGCCCCTTTGCCTACGTGCTGGCCTCGCTGGCCGACAAGTCGAGCGCCGTGGACGTGGAGCAGGTGCTGGGCCGGGTGTTGCGCCAGCCCTACGTGCGCCGCCACGCCGACCCGCGCCTGAACATGAGCTACGTGCTGACGGCCTCGACAAAGTTTCTGGACACGCTGGGCCGCATCGTGGCCGGGCTGAACAAGGCCGGTTTCAGCGCCCGCGACTACAAGGTGGCCGAAGCGCCCGCCGCGCCCGCCGCCCCGCCCGCCACGCAAGGGCAACTCGCGTTCGGGGCCACCGCGCCCGCCGCCGAAACCACCGACCCGCTGGCCGACCCGCTGGCCGACATCGACGTGGCGCGGCTGGCCGCTGCAGTGGCCGCCACTACCTGGGCCGGGACCGCCGCCGACGCTGCTGGCGGGACCGGGGCGCTGCCCGCCGGGGCCAGCCCCGCCACCGCCGCCACCCGGAGCAGCGTGGCCGAAATAGAAGCCCTGGCCCTGACGCAGCACCTCGACTTTGAGGCCACCGTGGCCGCCGCCGCTGCCGGGCAAGCCTTGCCCCTGCCCACCGAACTTGAAAAGCAAGTGAAAACCTACCCCATGAAGGCCGCCTTCGCGGCCGAGGCCGCCGCCCTGCGCCTGCCCCAGTTTTATTTGAAGGTGCCCGGCAACGACCTCTTCGGCACGGCCAGCGGCGAGGTGCTGCTCGACAAAGACAACCTGCTCGAAGGCTTCGCGCTGGGCAAGGCCGACACCAACATCGCCTTCGACAGCGTGTCGGCCGAACTCTACCGCGTGGACCTGGACGAAACGCAGCGCGAGTTCACGCCGAGCTTCGTGAAGGTGGACGGCGACGCCAAGGAGCGGCTCATGGCCTTCATCCTCGACCCGAGCCGCAAGGACAGCCGGGTGAAGAACTTCACGAAGCGCATCATCGACCAGATTGGGGCGATGGCCCCCATCGCGCAGCGCGAAATCGAGCGCTACGTGGGGCGCATCCTGGAAGACTTCACGGAGGAGCAGTTCACCGACCTGGCCAACCACGAGTACAGCTACGCCCGGCGCATCAAGGAGCGCATCGGGGAGCTGGCGGGGGCCTACGCGCAGCAAAAGTTTTGGGCGCTGCTCGATGTGGGGCGGGTGCTGGCCCGGCCGGCCTACGCCCTGCCGCCGCGCCTGGCCCCCGGCGAGGCCCCGGCGGGGGCCATCACCAAGTCGCTCTACGAACGCGAGGGCCGCATCAACGGCTACGAGGAGCGCGTCATCAACGAAGTGGCCAACCTGCCCGGCATCGCCTTCTGGACGCGCAACCTGGAGCACGGCCAGAACTTCTGCCTCAATGGCTTCCTGCACCACTACCCCGACTTCATCCTCCGCACCGCAGCCGGCAAAACCCTGCTCCTCGAAACCAAGGGCGACCACCTCGACGCAGCCCAGAAAATAGACCTGGGCAACCGCTGGGCCGCCGCCGCCGGGCCGGACTACCGCTACTTTTTGGTGTATGAGAAGCGCGAAGTGCCCGGCGCGTACACGCTGGACAAGTTTTTGGCGCTGCTGAAGCAGATGTGAGGGCGCGGCGGTTGCTGCGTTGCTTTTATGGCCCCGGTTCTATGCTGCGTTTTGTTTGCTGCTCCTTATTTATCGCCCTCCTCCCCGCCTGCGCCCCCACGGCCCCGCTTTTCGCGCCCACGGCCGCCCCGCAGCTCATCAGCCGGCAGTTCAACTTCACCGAGGGGCCGGCCGTGGACCGGCGCGGCAACGTCTTCTTCACCGACCAGCCCAACGACCGGATTTGGCGCTACGGCACCGACGGCAAGCTGACGCTCTTCCGCGAGGGCACCGGGCGGGCCAACGGGCTGTACGTGGACCGCCGGGGCCGCCTGCTGGCCTGCGCCGACGAGCTAGGGCAGCTCCTGGCCTTCGACCCCGCCGGCAGCGCCCCGCCCGCCGTGCTGCTGGCCGACGTGCGCGGCCACCGCCTCAACGGCCCCAACGACCTGTGGGCCTGCCCCGGCAGCGGCGGCATCTTCTTCACCGACCCTTACTACCAGCGGCCCTACTGGACGCGCACCGCCCCCGATGCCGCCCTGGGTGGGCAGCGGCTTTATTACCTGCCGCCCGGCGCGGCCCAGCCCGTGGTGGCCGACAGCCTGCTCGGGCAGCCCAACGGCCTCGTCGGCAGCCCCGACGGCAAGCTGCTCTACGTGGCCGACATCGGAGCCGGCAAAACCTACCGCTACCGCGTGGCCCCCGACGGCC
>JANYFQ010000349.1 GCA_025362615.1 Hymenobacter sp.
CCAGGGCCTGGGTTTTGGGCAGGGCCAGCGGCCCGAAGTGGTACGAGGCAATGAGGCGGCCCTTCCGCAGCACGGCCGGGTCAATCGGGGCCAGTTCGGTGTTGAGGGTGCAGACGACCTGGATGTGCAGCGCGTCGGCCATCAGCCCGTCCGTCAGGTTGAGCAGGCTGCTGACGGCGTTGGGGCCGGTGCCGGCCTTCTCGCGGCGCAGCAGCAGTTGCTCGGCGTCCTCGATGAGCAGGATGGAATGGGGGCGGTGGGCCAGCAGGCGCATCAGGGTGGGGCCGGCCAGTTCGTGGGCCATGTGGGTGGGCACGAAAAGCTTGCGCTTGTCGGGCAGCAGGGCGCACAGGTGCCGGAAGTAGCTGGTTTTGCCGGTGCCGGGCGGGCCGTGCAAAATCACGATGCCCTTGCCGGGCCGCGTGGCCAGGCGGCGCACGATGGTGGCGTGGGCCGGCAGCAGGTCGTCGTTGTAGTGGGCGGCCAGGTTGCAGGCGGTGGCCTCGAAGGCCACGGGCACGAACTCCATGCGGCCGTGGTCGTTGGTTTGCAGCACGTAAAAGGTGCTTTCGGGCGCGGGCGGGGCGGGCAGGCGGCTGTTGAGCAAGTGAGTGAGTTCGGCCAGCAGGGCGGGGTCGGTGGCGGCGGAGTGGTAGAGGGTGGCCAGGCACTCTTCTTTGGGCGCACCGGGCCGGTCGTTTCGCACCTCAAGCAGCAGGTGCGGGGCCAGGGCCAGGGCCGTATGCTCGTAGCTGGCCGGTTGGTCGCGGTAGCGGCGTGCTTCCTCGTGCGTCACGGCCACGCGGGCCAGGTCGAAGCGGGTAGCCAGCTCGGCCAGCAGGGTGGTGCCGTCGGGACAGGAATGCAACGGGAAAAGCCGCTGCCAGGGCATGACCCCGTAGCATTGGGCAAAGTAGCTGGCCGAACAGAAGTCGCGGGAGCCGGCCGCGATGACCCGCGTCCAGTCGGGCAGCGGCGGCGGCGCTTGCAGCGCGGCCAACGCGGGCACCCGGCGCGGGGCCGGAAACGGCGACGCCGGCCACGGCCCGTGCAACACGTCGGAAAAAGCGGAAATATCGGACACGGAAACGGCGATTGAAATGAGGGTTTTGACGGCAAAGCGCCCGCCGCCCCCGGCAGGGCCGAAGCGGCGGGCAACACGGGGCACGGGGGCCGCGCTAGTTCACCTTCTTCACGTCCAGCCCCGACTTGCCAGCCTTGGCTAAGTCAAGGCCATAGATGCGCTGGAAAGCGTCAATCACCTCATGCCCGCCGTTGGTGGTGAGTGGGTTGGAGTACGACGAGGCCACGTCCACGCTCATGCCTTTTTCGAGGCGGACGCCGTTCGTGATGCGAGTTTGGGTGACGGTGATGCGGAAGAGTGCCATGGACTTTTGAAGGTGTTTGGGTGGTTGGATGCCCCAAAGGTGAGGTGCCAAAGCGTCAAAGCGTGTCGTTTTGAAAAAGGGGTGGGATTTATTTTTTTGGGGTGAACGTCAGGCCAAAAGCCACCCGGCCTTCTCGCCCTCATTCCTCTTCCCAAAACCGCCCGGTGCGGCCGTCGAAACGCAGCGGCACAACGTCGAGCATGGGGCCGTGGCGCTGAAAGGCAACATAGACGCTGGCCTTCCCGGCCGTGGGGCGGCCCTCGTCGTCCTCGCCGAAGCCGTAGTACTCGGCCCGGTACAGCAACAGCACGAGGCCCGCGTAGCGGGTGAGGTGGTCGGGGTGGGGCAGCAGGCGCAGTTTGGGGCCGTGCCGGTCGTGGTATGGGTAGTCGTCGGCCTCGACCGATGCGCCGCAACTCAGCAGCACCGGGATGGCCAGGGTTTCGGCCACGGTTTGCAGCCCGCGCAGGCACTCGTGGACGGCGAAGGAGCCGTCATCGCCCCGTATGCTCAGGATTTGGCGGTAGTCGAACACCAGCAGGCGGGGCGGCGGGTCGCAGGCGCGGGCCGCTTCCAGCAGGGCCGGGTAGAACGGTGTTTCGCGGGTAAACAAGTGGACGGGCGCTGCCAGCAACGGCGCAATTCGCTCGGGCAGCAACGCCAACTCAAAGGCCGACAGGCCGGGTGCCAGCGCGTTGGTGGGGGCGTGGCCGGCCTCGCCCAACACCAGGCGGCGCAGGGCATAGCTGGCGTGTTCGGCCGGGGCGCAGTACAGCACCGATTGCCCGAAGTCCACGGCGGCGTGGCGCAACGCCTGCAACAAAAAGCTGGTGACGCCCATGCCCGGCCGCCCGCCTACCACCGTGAGTTGCCCCGGCGGCCAGCCGCCGGTCAGCACGTCCAGCCCCCGCAAACCGCTCGGAATGCCCCGCAGGCCGGTTTGCAGGGCGGCGGGCGCTTGGGCCGCCCAAGCGTCGGCCAGGGTCTGCAGGGTCGGGATGATGGGCGGTGCGGGAAATTGTGGCGACACGGGGGGCGGGGGCAGGGCGTGAAATCGTCCCAAAGGTGCGCGGCCAAAACGTCAAAGCGTGTCGTTTTTGAAAAGGGGTAAAAGTTGTTTTTTTGGAATGGATTTATTGGGCAGTTCTTCGCGGCTTCGGGGCCGTGTGGGCGGGGGCTAAACG
>JANYFQ010000691.1 GCA_025362615.1 Hymenobacter sp.
CCCAAACGCGACCCATCCCACCCGCCATGCCCGAAACCACCCCCATCGTCCCTGCGCCCGCCGAAACCGCGCCCGTCACGTCGGCCCGCATAACGGCCGCCGCTGCCGCCGCCGCCGCCGCTTTCGGCACCGCCGTGCCCGCCAATACCACCGCCGGTGAGGCGTTTGCGGGCGGCTACGCTTCCGAAGCCTACGCCGCCGGCTGGCAACTGCCGGCCACCAAGCCCGCCGCCGAACTGGCCGCCGAGCTGCTGGCCGCCCAAACGGTCAAAACCGCGCCTGCTGCCACCCAAACCGTGCCCGCTGCCGCCGAAGACGCTCCCGCCGCCCAAACGCCCGCCGCGCCCGCCGCCGACGTGCCCCTGTTGCTGCGCGCCTACCGCCTCATGCACACGGCCGCCGCGATGGCCGCCCTCTACGAAGACCAGAAAGCCACTGCCAGCCGCTACGTCCACGCCACCGCCCGCGGCCATGAGGCCGTGCAGCTCGCCGCCGCCTTCCTGCTCACCGGGCACGATTTTGCCGCGCCCTACTACCGCGACGATGCCATGCTGCTGGGCTTCGGCCTACGGCCTTATGAGCTGATGCTTCAGCTCTTAGCCAAGCGCGACGACCCCTTCAGCGGTGGTCGGACTTACTATTGCCACCCCAGCCTGCGCCGCGCCGGAATGCCCGTCGTCCCGCACCAAAGCTCGGCCACCGGGATGCAGGCCATCCCGGCCACGGGCATGGCCCAGGCGGTGAAGTATCTGGAGGGAAATGCTTCTCGTTTCTCGTTTCTCGTTTCTAGTTCGGGGGAAGAAACGCCGGTAAGCGTCGCCGAAAAACAAGAAACAAGCAACGAAGAACAAGAAACTTCCACCGGCCATCAAGAAACAAGAAACAAGAAACAAGAAACAAAAACCCCCCTGGTCCTCTGCTCCATCGGCGACGGGGCCATGACCGAGGGCGAGGTGTCGGAGGCGCTGCAAATGGCGGTGCTGCACCAGCTTCCCATCGTGTATCTGGTGCAGGACAACGACTGGGGCATTTCGGCCACCGGCCGCGAAATGCGGGCGATGGACGCCTACGAATTTGCCGCCGGCTTCCCCGGTCTGTTGCGTTTGCGGGTCGATGGGGCCGATTTTGAGTCGTCGTACCGGGGGCTGGCCGAGGCCGTGGCCCACGTCCGCGGGCGGCGCGGGCCGGTGCTGGTTCACGCCAAATGCCCGCTGCTGGGCCACCACACTAGCGGCGTGCGCCGCGAGTGGTACCGGGGCGACGACCTGGCCGCCCACCAACTGCAAGACCCGCTGCCGCGTTTGCACCGGCGTTTGCTGGGTTTGGGCCTGATTGAAAGCGCGTTGGAAGCCTTGCAAGCCGAAGCCACCGCCACTGTGGCCGCCGATTGGGCCGCTGCCCTGGCCGCCCCCAACCCCGACCCGGCCACCTTCGCCGACCACGAATTTGCCCCGCCCGCCACCCTGGCCGAAACCGGCGAACGCGCCCCCGCCGGGGCCGAAAAAGTGTTGATGGTGGACGCCGCCCTGCACGCCGTGGACGACATTTTGCGCGAATTTCCCGAAGCGCTGTTTTACGGGCAAGACGTGGGCGGCGAGTTGGGCGGCGTATTCCGCGAAGCTGCCCTGCTGGCCAAGAAATACGGCGACGCGCGGGTTTTTAACACGCCCATTCAGGAAGCCTATATTGTGGGCAGCACAGCGGGCATGGCAGCGGTGGGGGCCAAGCCCATTGTCGAAATTCAGTTCGCCGATTATATCTGGCCCGCTCTGAATCAGTTGGTTGAGGAGCTTTCGAAATCCTGCTACCTCAGCAACGGACAGTTTCCGGTGCAGGCGCTTATTCGGGTGCCCATCGGGGCCTACGGCGGCGGCGGGCCGTACCACAGCGGCTCCATCGAAAGCACACTGCTCACCATTCGGGGCATCAAGGTGGTGTATCCGAGCAACGCGGCCGACATGAAGGGCCTCATGCGGGCCGCCTTCCTCGACCCCAACCCCGTGGTGATGCTCGAACACAAGGGCCTGTACTGGAGCAAAGTACCCGGCACCGAGGATGCCAAAACCCTGGAGCCCGCCGCCGGCTACGCCATCCCGCTGGGCCAGGCCGCCATCGCCCAACCCGCCAACCCCGCCGAGCTGGCGCGGGGCACCACGGCGCTCGTCGTGAGCTACGGCATGGGCATTCATTGGGCCAAAGCCGCCAGCCGCGACTTCCCCGGCCAAATCGAAATCCTCGACCTGCGTACCCTCAACCCGCTCGATTTCGAGGCCGTGCAGGCCGCCACCCGCCGCCACGGCAAAGTGCTGGTCCTCACCGAAGAGCCGCTCATGAACAGCTTCGCCGAAAGCCTGGCCGGCCGCATCCAGCGCCACTGCTTCGAGGTGCTCGACGCGCCGGTTTTCACCCTCGGCGCGGCCGATTTGCCCGCCATCGCCCTCAACGTGGAGCTGGAAAAAATGATGCTGCCGAGCGCCGCCAAAGTCAGCGCCGCGCTGGGGGAGCTGCTGGCGTGGTGAAAAAACAGGCTTGGAAGGCGTTCGAGTTATGCTTTTCGCGTCGCCACGACCGCCTGATTTTTCGCGTTGCACTTCGCGGGGAGCACCGCTCAAACCAGAGCAACCTTTCTCAAAACGGGTACCCGATGCCCAGGTTAAACGTCGGGTTGTGCTCGCTGTCGCGGCCCAGGCGGCGGATGGCCCAACGCTCGTCGGGCACGGCGGCGGGCTCGTAAACTTTGGCGGCGATGTCGAGGCGGATGATGAGGAAGGTGAAATCGAAGCGCAGGCCCAGGCCGGAGCCGACGGCGATTTGGCTGAGAAAATTGCCGTCGAAGCGGGCCTCGGGGCGCTCGCGGGTAGATTCGCGGCTCAGAGCCCAGACGTTGCCGAAGTCGGTAAAAAAAGCGCCCTTTACGAAGGAATACACCGGGAAGCGGTACTCCACGGCTCCTTCGAGCAGCAGCTCGCCGGGCTGCTCCGAGATGTAGTCGCGCCCGCCGCCGGGCAGCAGGGTGGTGTAGCTGCCGGTGCCGAGGCGGCGGGGTTTCCAGGCCCGCACCGAGCTGGCCCCGCCGGCAAAAAAGTAGCGGTCGTAGGGCATGGTGTAGGCCCCGTCGGTGCGGGTGAGGGCGTGGGCGATGCCGCCGTTGAGGCGGTACACGAAGTAGGTGCTGGGCGAGAGCTTGTAGTAGCGGCGGTAATCGACGGCGAGCCGGGCGAAGTTATAGACGTTGAGCTTGAACCAGTCGGCCCGCCGGTACAGGTCGCGCGTGAGGCCGCCGACTTCGACCTGTACGCGCAGGAAATGGGCGTTGCGGGTTTGGTTGAAATCGTTGGAATTGTAGAGCGATACGAAGCTGACGCTGGGCACGTAAAGCGGCTGAAACGAACGAAACAGCGGCGAGCCGCCGGCCTGCAGCTCGTCAAGCCGCGCTTGGTAATCGGGGCGTATATTGCTGGGGTTCACCACGTTCATCACGACCGGCGAAAATACGTACTGATGAAACGCCGACGGCTGCCAGATGTAGTCGTAGCTAAATTCGACGTTGGTGCGGGTGTACTGCGGGCGCTCGACGTAGGTGCTGGAGAGCGAAAACCGGGTGCGCGGGTTGTAGGCGGCGAAGTAGCGGTTGGTGCGAAACGGCACCAGGAACTGGGGCAGCACGAGCGCCGCCGTGGCCCCGAACTGCACGGTGTAAATGTTGTCGCCGGTGCCAAAACCGGTGGTGCCCACGCGGTCGAACTGCCCCTCAATGCCCGCCCGCACGCCCAGCTCCAGCACCTCGGCCCCGCCGAAAGGGTTGCGGTCTTTGAGGCGGACGTTGAGGAACGGCCCCGGCAGGTTGGCCACGTAAGTGCCGCCGAACTCGGTGGTTTCCTGGTATTTCTGGGCCGGCGAAGCGTTGATGACGGCATCGAGCAGGCCGGTGGGCGCGGCATTGGCCCGCAGCGAATCGAGCACGACCTTGCGGTAGTTCACGGTGTTGAAGCGGAACATATCGAGGTCGGCGAGCTGGCGCTGGGTGCGCTGGGTGTTGCTTTGCGAAAACAACTGGCCGGGCCGCAACAAAATTTTGCGCACCAGAATGCGCGGGCTGTACGCTTGCCGGTAAGCCGCAAAATGCACCGAGTCGATGGTGAGCGTGTCGGTGCGGGGTGGGCGGTTGGCGGCCAGGGGCCGGGCCGGGGCGGCAGCGGGGCCGTTGGGTGTGAGGCGGCGCAGGGTGTCGGCGGCGGCCACGGCCAGGGTGCGCTGGGCGTTGGCATCGGTAATCATCCGCACCTGGCGCAGGCGGTACACGGCGTGGCGCTGGCCGGGGCCGGGGTTGGCTATCAGGGTTTTGAGGCGCACCGCGAAGGGCGCAAAGCTGGTGTCGGCTTCGAGGGTGACGTAGGCCTGGCGGAAATCGTAGTAGCCCTGGTTTTTGAGCAGCGCCTCCAGGCGGCTGCGCTCCTGGCCGATGAGGTCTTCGTTGTAGCGGTCGCCGGTTTTGAGCAGCGCGGCCCCGGCCCCGGCGGCCACGGCGCGGGCCACGGCCGAGTCGGGTATCTGGGTCGTAAGCTGGCTGTACACAAAGGGTTGGCCTTCGGCGATGCGGTACTGCACGGTGGCCCGGCGGTAGGCTTTGGCGCGGTCGGCCGAGTCGGTGCGGCCGGGGTCGAGGCGCTTGAGGACGCGGGCCAGCAGGCCGCGTTGGTAGCGCACGGTGTCGCGGGCCGTGGCCCGGCCCCGAAAAAACCCGTGGGTGTGCAGGTAGGTCGTCATCTGCTCGGTGCTGACGCGGGTCAGGGCCGAGTCGTACACCACGGGCGCTTCGCCGAGGCGCATGACGGCGTTGCCCCGGTCGAGGGCTGCCTGCTGGCGCTTGAGGCGGCGCTCGCGTACGCCAAGCAGCTTGCCGAGCTTGGCCGAGTCGGTGCCGGCGGCCGTCATTTTGGCCTCGTAGTGCTGCCGGGTGCGCTGTATTTTGGCATTGATGCGGGCCGAATCATAGAAGCTGTAGCCGAGCTGGTAGATGGCCAGCTTGGGCAGCGGAAAGCGGCTGTTGGCTTTTTGGCGGGCCAGGGCCAGCAGGGCATCGCGGTCGGCGGCGGCGGTACCCGTCAGCTCCACCCGCGCCAGCAGGCGCTGGCCGGGGCGCAGCAGGCGCAACGGCGAACAGGCCGCCAGCAAGGCCAGCACCAGCAGGGCGGCCCCGGTGGGCCGGCGCAGCGGCTGGCCGCCGCCCGCCCGTAACTTGCGGCCGGACACGAATGTGGTAAGGAAATAGCTCAACCCCGATGGTTTCAAAAGCACTGGCCAAATACGTGCAATCGCTGCACCAAAAAAAATACCGCCAGCGCCACGGCGCGTTTTTGGTGGAAGGCGGCAAAAGCGTAATCGAGCTGCTAAGTTCCGACCTAACCACCGAATACCTGCTGCTCACGCCCGAATTTGCGGCCACCCTGCCGCCTGCGCGCCTGGCCCGCACGCCCCACGAGCTGCTTTCGGCCGCCGACCTCACCCGCCTCGGCACCCTGGCCCTCAACGACACCGCCCTGGCCGTAGCCCGCCCGCCCGCCGAAGCCCCGCTGCCCGTCGGCCTGTCCCAAACGGGCCTCCTCCTCGCCCTCGACGAAGTACGCGACCCCGGCAACCTCGGCACCCTGCTGCGCCTGGCCGACTGGTACGGCCTGCCCGGCGTGGTGCTCAGCGCTTCCTGCACCGATGCCTACAACCCCAAAACCGTGGCCGCCAGCATGGGCAGCTTCGTGCGGGTGAAGGTCTGGCCCCGCGATTTGCCGGCCTGGCTGGCATCGTTGCCCGTCGGTACCCCCGTTTACGGAGCCGATTTGCACGGCACCAACGTGCATCGCTCGGTCCTGGCCCCGGCCGGAGTGCTCGTAATGGGGTCCGAGTCGCACGGCCTCACGCCGGCCGTGGCGGCCTGCCTCACGCAGCGGCTGCACATCCCGCGCCGCCCCAGCGGCGGGGCCGAGAGCCTGAACGTGGCAGTTTCGGCCGGCATTCTGCTCGATAATTTTTTTCGGGAATTGTAAGGCATTCGTCTAACGAATGATGCCCCAGGCCAGTGGTCGG
>JANYFQ010000696.1 GCA_025362615.1 Hymenobacter sp.
CGGCCTGCGTCAGGCCCACCAGGATGCCGCCGTTGCCCAGGTCGGCGGCCAGCACCAGGTCGGGGCGGCCGTCGGCGTTGAGGTCGGCCACGGCCAGGTTGTCGGGCTGGCGCAAAATGCCCTTGAACGCCACCGTCGCCGCCGGCCCGAAGCCGCCCGCCGCGCCGCGCCCCGGCAGCAGGTACACGTATTCCTGGTGGAAGGCGTTGGAACCCAGGGTCAGCAGGTCGGGCTGGCCGTCGCCGTTGAAGTCGGCCAGGGCCAGCCCTTGGGGGTAGCGGCCCAGCGGGTAGTCGCGGCGGGCCGCGAAGCGGCCTTCGCCCTGCCCCAACCATACGGTGGCGTCGCCCACGTCCGTGGCCTTGGGCTTTCGTTCCAAGCCTTTGAACAATGCGCCGACACCGATGACGGCCTCGCCGCTGCCGCCGGGCCGGCTCCGGCCGTCGTTCACCGTCACCAAGTCGGGGTGGCCGTCGGCGTTGAGGTCGGCCACGGCCAGCGCCCGCGGCCACCGGCCCACGGCGTAGGTCGTGGCCGGTCCGAAGGTGGGCGCGAGGGGTACGGTTGGTTCAGGTGCCGGTTTCCAGGCCAGCAGCAGGCCGAACGCCGCGCCGCTCAACAAAAAATAAGTACGCATGGGCAGGGGTGAAGCTGTTGGGGGGGGGCAGCGCTTGGGGGTACTCGTTTTCACCTCCCAAACCCCGCCTCACGGCCCCACAAACAAATTCTGGCTCACTTCGGCCGACACGAACGCCGTGCGTTGCCCCAGGCGCAGCTCCAGCGAGTGGTCGAACACCACTTTATCCAGCACTTCCACCTTCGTCCCGAGCTGCAAACCTACTTTATCCAGGTACTGCAAAAACGGCGCGGAGGTGTTTTTAACGGCCGCTAGCTGCCCGCATTCGCCGATTTTCAGGTCGGCCAGCAGGCGGGTGGCGGGGCGACGCATGGCCCCGTCTTCGGCCGGAATGGGGTCGCCGTGGGGGTCGAGGGCGGGGTGGCCCAAAAAGGCATCGAGCCGGCGCAGCAGCAGCGGGCTTTGGATGTGTTCCAACTCCTCGGCTACTTCGTGAACCTCGTCCCAGCTAAAGCCAAGCTGTTGCACCAAAAATACTTCCCACAACCGATGCTTGCGGATGGTGAGCAGGGCGCAGCGCCGTCCTTCCGCCGTGAGCTGCACTCCGCGGTACCGCTCGTAAGCCAGCAAGCCTTTCTCCGAGAGCCGCCGCAGCATATCCGTAACCGAGGCGGCCCGCGTGGCCAGCGCCGCCGCAATGCGGTTGGTGCTCACGCCTGCCGCATCCGGCTCCGCCTCGGCCAGTTTGTAGATGGCTTTCAAGTAGTTTTCTTCCGCAACGGTCACGGTGTCGAATTGTTTAATTGTTGCATTGCTTAATTGGTGGCTGTTCTGGGTTTGTTGTTCTGGGGTATGGTCCGCAGGGAGCGCAATGGCAAAAAGCAGCGGGCGCAGTGCGTTGGATGAATTACGAGCAACAATTCAGCAATCAAACAATTCAGCAATTCAAACTACCACCTAATCAACGCCGAAGCCCAGGTAAAACCTGACCCAAAGGCGGCCAGGCACACCAAATCGCCGCGCTTGACTTTGCCCTGCTGCACGGCTTCGCTCAGGGCCAGCGGGATGCTGGCGGCGGTGGTGTTGCCGTAGCGCTGGATGTTGCTGAAAACTTTGTCGTCCGGGAGGCCCATTTTCTGCTGCACGTACTGGGTGATGCGCAGGTTGGCCTGGTGCGGGATGAGCATATCGATGTCAGCCGGCTGGAAACCGTTCTGGGCCAGCGCCTCGCCGATGACCTGGGGGAAGCGGACAACGGCGTTTTTAAACACGTTTTGGCCGTTCATGTAAGGGTACATATCGGCCTTGTTTTCGAGGGCCACGCCCACGCGGTTCTCACGGTTCGAGCCGGGTTCGCGCACAATGAGTTCTTCGGCGAACTCGCCCTGGGCGTGCAGGTGGGTGCTGAGGATGCCGTGCCCGTCGCGGGTGCTGGGCCGCAGCACAACGGCCCCGGCACCGTCGCCAAAAATGACCGACACGGCCCGGCCTTGCGGCGTTTTGTCGAGGCCCGAGGAGTGAATTTCGGAGCCCACGACCAGCACGTTGTCGTACATCCCGGTTTTGATGAACTGGTCGGCTACCGACAAGGCGTAGATGAAGCCCGAACACTGGTTGCGCACGTCGAGGGCCGGGGTGTTTTCCTTCATGCCCAACTCGCGCTGCATGAGCACGCCCGAGCCCGGAAACACGTAGTCGGGCGAGAGCGTAGCGAAGACGATGAGTTGGATGTCGTCGGCCGTGAGGCCGGCGTTGGCGAGGGCCATTTGGGCGGCGCGGGTGCCCATGTTGGCGGTGGTGTCGTGGCCTTCTTCAAACCAGCGACGCTCCTCAATGCCGGTGCGCTCCTGAATCCAGGCGTCGGAGGTGTCGAGCAGGCTTTCGATTTCGGCGTTTTTGACGACCCGGCTGGGCACGTAGTGGCCAGTGCCAGCAATTTCGGAATGACGCAAAGCAGCCATTGGAATAGTAGTTGAGGGGTGAAGTAGGGGAGGGCGCCCAGCCGGTGCGAATGCCGGGCCGGGCCGCTGGTTGTGCAAACGGGCAACAAAGTTGGCATATTAAACCAGACTATCCAGCAAAGCCCCTAATTTTTTGCCTTCGGGGGCCCACGCAACAGCGTCGGTGGGTGGCCCGGCCGGGTAAAAGTCGGGGGCAGCGGCCAGGGCGGCCAATACGTTTGAAGCGGCCGTTTCGGGGCTGCCAAAATCCACCACCAGGCCCGCGTTTAGCGGGGCACTGAGGGCTGTCCAGAGCAAATTGTCGGGCAGTACAACGGGCAGCCCCTGGGCCAGGTACTCGAAGAGTTTAGTGGGCCGGCAGCGCCAGGTGCTGACGTGCGGCCGGTACGGCAGCAAGCCCAGGTGCGCCGCCCCGATTTCGGCCACAATCTGGCGGTGGGGCACGGGCAATGCGCCGCCCACCAGCCGCAACCAGGCCGGGTGGGCCGCCGCCTGCGCTTGCAGCCACGCCAGCAGCGGCGGTTGCTGGCAGTAGCCAACCACCGTCAGCACGGCCCCGCCGGGGCGGTTTTGGTGCAGCAGCTTCGCCAGCGCCAGGGCTTCCCGCACACCGTTGAGCTCCGAGATGGTGCCCGAAAACAACAGCCGTAGTGGCTGGTGCGGCGTGGGCAGCGGGCGGGCCGTGCGGGGCAGGATTTCGCCGGGTGCGGGCTGGTATTTGTTTTCCAAAACCAGCACCCGCTCCGGGGCCATACTTGTCAGAAAAGGCAGCTCGTGGGCGTAGCTTTTTTCGGCCAGCAGCACGGCGCTGGCCCGGCGGGCAGCGATGCCCTCCACCCAACGCAGGCCCGCCGCCAATGCGTACCGCTGCCAGCCACCGTACACGGCCTGGGTCGTCACGTTGAGGGCGTAGTTTTCGCGGATGTCGTAGATGAAGTTCCGGCCCCGCCCCAGCGCCCGCCACAGCAGCGTAAGCGGCAGCAGCTCGGGGGCGCCGACGATAATCAAATCGGGCCGCAGTCGCCGCAGCAATTGCCAGTAGCGCCCCTGGGCCGCCAGCCGCTGCCAGCCTGGCCTTGCCCCCACAAAAATGGGGTGCAAAATGGGTTCGGGCGGGGCAGTTGCCGCCGCGGCCTGCGCTGGATTGGGGCCGCCCGCCGCGCCGCGCCCGGCCACATGAACCCGCATTCCGCCCCGTGCCAGCAGCGCCGCCGCCAGCTTGCCGCGCATCCGCGTGTCGTCCACCGGCTTCAGCACCGAAGCCAGCAACACCACCCGCAAAACCGAAGAAACACCAGACACGCCCCAAAGATGGTAGTTTTGCCCCGCCCGGCCCCGCCGCGCCACCCCCCACCCCGCCAAAACCTCCCAATTCAACCCATGCCAACCCAATCCCATTCACTCAGTCAATCATTCACTCAGTCACTCATTGAAAACGCCTGGGCCGACCGCGCCCTGCTCCCAAACGCCGACACCCTGGCCGCCATCCACCACGTCATCGAAGAACTCGACAAGGGCCGCCTGCGCGTAGCCGAACCCCCCGCCACCGAGGGCGGCGAGTGGACGGTAAACGACTGGGTGAAAAAAGCCGTCATCCTCTACTTTCCCATTCAGCAGATGACGACGCTCGAAGTCGGCCCTTTCGAGTACCACGACAAAATGCGCCTCAAAACCGACTACGCCGCCCAGCAGGTGCGCGTGGTGCCCCCGGCCACGGCCCGCTACGGCGCGTTTCTGGCCCCCGGCGTCATCCTCATGCCCAGCTACGTGAACATCGGCGCCTACGTCGGCGAAGGCACGATGGTCGATACCTGGGCCACGGTCGGCAGTTGCGCCCAGGTTGGCAAAGGCGTGCATCTAAGCGGCGGCGTGGGCCTGGGCGGCGTGCTCGAACCCGTGCAGGCCGCCCCCGTCATCATCGAAGACGGGGCCTTCATCGGCTCGCGCAGCATCCTGGTCGAAGGCTGCCGCATCGGCCGCGAAGCCGTCATCGGCGCGGGCGTCACCATCACCGGCAGCACCAAAATCATCGACGTAACGGGCCCCGAGCCCGTCGAGTACCGGGGCTACGTGCCGCCGCGCTCGGTGGTCATTCCGGGCTCCATCCCCAAGAAGTTTCCGGCCGGCGAATACCAAGTGCCGTGCGCGTTGATTATCGGCCAACGCAAGCCGAGTACGGACTTGAAGACGAGCCTGAACGAGGCGCTGCGGGATTTTGGAGTTTCAGTCTAATGCGAGTCTCAAAATTTAAAATCCTGGGTGTTTTATTTATAATAAGTGCATACGTATCTTTATAAATAAGTTATATTCCCGACACACTAAGTCCTCCTTGGAACAGCGTCTTTTTGGTGGGTGGAATTTTGCTTTTCATTGCTGGCTTATTTGCTTTGGCTAAGAAGAAAAAGCCAACCGAAGAAGCCTAAATAAAAAAAGCCCGCCAATTGGCAGGCTTTTTTTTTAAGAAAAGCGCTTATAAATCAAACCCCGGCCTTCAATTTGTCGGCAAACAGCGCCTTCACCTTCTCTACTTTTGGCCGGGCCACAAACTGGCAGTACGGCTCGTGCCCGTGCAGGTTGAAGTAGTTCTGGTGGTAGTCTTCGGCCGGGTAAAATGCCGGGGCAGGCAGAATTTCCGTCACCACCGGGTCGGGGAAAGCGTGGTGGTCGTTGAGCTTTTGCTTGTAGGCTTGGGCTAACTCTTTCTGCGCGTCGGAATGGTAGTAGATGCCCGAGCGATACTGGGTGCCCACGTCGTTGCCCTGCCGGTTGGGGGTGGTGGCGTCGTGAGTTTTCCAGAAGACTTCGAGCAGCTCCTCGAAGCCGATGACGGCCGGGTCAAAGCTGATGTTAATTACCTCGTTGTGACCCGTCAGGCCGCTGCAAACTTCTTTGTACGTAGGGTTGGCAATGCGGCCGCCGGTGTAGCCCGACACCACTTTTTCCACGCCCTTGAGGTTTTGAAAAACGGCCTCGACGCACCAGAAGCAGCCGGCCCCGAATGTTGCTATTTCCATCACTGATTTTAAGGCTAATTTTTGATGATTGCACTGAAAATGGTGCAGCACATAGGTAACGCGAATCGGGGCCGTGCGGTTCGCGGGCAGTAGGGCAGTGGTCGG
>JANYFQ010000698.1 GCA_025362615.1 Hymenobacter sp.
CGTGGGCGCGGAAGGCATCCTGGTGCTGCCGATTGAGAAAATGATTGCGTGAGGCGGCGTAACGCGGGTTTTCAACCCGCGCGTACGCTGCCCCGAGAACTTTCCTGACGCACGGGTTTCAACCCCCGCGCCATCCCCCAAACCGCCCTGACGCGCGGGTTGAAAACCCGCGCTACCCCTCCATGCAAGTCCACCTCAACCCGCCCCCGGCCACCTGGCCCGCGCTGCTCGCCCGCCCCGCAGCCGACGAATCGGCCGCCGTCGAGGCCACCGTGGCCGAAGTCTTCGCCGCCGTGGCGCAAGACGGCGACGCCGCCCTGCGTGCCCTCAGCCAACGCTTCGGCGGCCCGGCGCTGGCCGACCTCAAAGTGAGCGCCGCCGAGTTGGCCGCCGCCGCCGCCCAGGTGCCGGCCCCGTTGCAGGCCGCCATCCGGCAGGCCCGCGCCAATATCGGGGCGTTTCACGCGGCCCAGCGGCCGGCCGACGCCGTGGTCGAAACCATGCCGGGGGTGCGCTGCTGGCGGGCGGCGGTGGCCGTGCCGCGGGTGGGGCTCTACGTGCCGGGCGGCTCGGCGGCGTTGTTCAGCACCTTGCTCATGCTGGGGGTGCCGGCGCGGCTGGCGGGCTGCGGCACGGTGGCCGTGTGTACGCCGCCGGGGCCGGACGGGGCGGTGCCGCCGGTCGTGCTGTTCACGGCCCAATTGCTGGGGTTGACCGACGTCTATAAGGTAGGCGGGGCGCAGGCGGTGGCGGCGCTGGCACTGGGCACCGAAACGGTGCCGGCGGTGGACAAGATTTTTGGCCCCGGCAACCGCTACGTCACCGCCGCCAAGCAGCGGGCCGTGGCCCGGCACGCGGTGGCCATCGATATGCCCGCCGGCCCGTCGGAAGTCCTCGTCATCGCCGATGCGTCGGCCAACCCGGCCTTCGTGGCCGCCGACTTGCTCTCGCAGGCCGAACACGGGCCCGATTCGCAGGTGGTGCTTTTGACGGATTCCGAAGCCGTGCTGCTCGAAGTGCAGCAGGAACTCCTGCGCCAGAACGCCGCGCTGCCGCGCCGCGAAATCGCCGCCGCCGCCCTCGCCAACAGCCGCGCCGTGCTGCTGCCCGGCCCGGCCGAAATGCTGGCCTTTTCCAACGCCTACGCCCCCGAACACCTGATTCTGGCCGTGGCCGACCCCTTGGCGCTGGCCGCCGGGGTCGTTAACGCCGGGTCGGTGTTTCTGGGCCACCTCACGCCCGAGGCCGTGGGCGACTACGCTTCCGGCACCAACCACACGCTGCCCACGGCCGGGTATGCGCGGCAGTACGCGGGCGTGTCGCTCGATTCGTTTTTGAAGAAAATCACCTTCCAGCAGCTTTCGGCCGAAGGCTTGCGGAACGTGGGGCCGGTGGTTGAAATCATGGCCGAAGCCGAAGGGCTGGCCGCCCACGGCCGGGCCGTGAGCTTGCGCCTGGCGGCGGTAGCGCGGGTTTTCAACCCGCGCGTCGGGGCCGTTGAGGGAAATGAAACCCCGTCCGAACCCCCAACGCGCGGGTTTCAACCCCGCGCTACCGCTGCCCCGCTCTCCGCCCTCGTGCGCCCGCACCTGCAAGCCGTGAAGCCCTATTCTTCGGCCCGCGACGAGTTCGGGGGCCTGGCCCCGGTGATGCTCGACGCCAACGAAAACAGCCTGGGGTCGGTCGGCGGCGGCGATTACGCCCGCTACCCCGACCCGCACCAGCGGGCCATCAAAACCCAACTCGCCGCCCTGAAAGGCGTGAGCGCCGACCAGATTTTCCTGGGCAACGGCTCCGACGAGGCCATCGACCTGCTCGTGCGCCTCGTCTGCCGCCCCGGCCACGACCGCCTCGTGGTGTGCCCGCCTACCTACGGGATGTACGAAGTATCGGCCGCCTTGCACGACGTAGCCGTTGAGACCCTGCTGCTTACGCCCGACTTTCAGCTCCCGCCCGATGCCGCCGCCCGCCTGGCCGGCTCCGACGCCCGGCTGCTCTTCCTCTGTTCGCCCAACAACCCCACCGGCAACCTGCTGGCCGCCGCCGCCGTGCAAACCGCCCTCGACCACTTCCGGGGCCTGGTGGTGGTGGACGAGGCCTACGCCGACTTCGCCGATGCCCCCAGTTGGCTCACGCGCCTGGCCGACTATCCCAACCTGGTGGTGCTGCAAACCTTCAGCAAGGCCTGGGGCCTGGCCGGCCTGCGCCTGGGCGTGGCCTACGCCGCCGCCGCCCTCGTGGCCTACCTCAACAAAATCAAGCCGCCCTACAACCTTTCGCAGCCCACCCAGGCGGCGGCATTACAAGCCCTAATCGCCGCCCCCGACCTGCCGGCGCTGCGCGACGGCCTGCGGGCGGGCCGCGAATTGCTGGCCGCCGAGTTGCCCCAACTGCCCCTTGTGGCCCACGTTTTCCCTTCCGATGCCAACTTTTTGCTCGTCCGCTTCTGCCCCGACGCCACGGCGGTGTACGAGTTCCTGCGCGGGCGCGGCATCGTTGTCCGCAACCGCAGCACGCAAGCCGGCTGCGCCAACTGCCTGCGCCTGACGGTGGGCACCCCGGAAGAAAATGCGTTGTTGCTGAATGCCCTACGGGCGTACCCCGGCTAGTCGTCCGCCCGCTTGTCACCAAGCTTTCCGGGGCCGCCGTTCAACGATTAGCGGGCGGGCGGCAAAAAAGCCGCCCGCACCGCCCCGTCCTCGCGTCCCAATCTGCGAAATCACGGTTAATCAGCGCCAATCAGTGATTCAGTGAAACCATTCAAAAATCAGCCTAAAAATCAGTGATTAAGGTCCTCTTCATCGACCGCGACGGCACCGTCCTCGTCGAGCCCCAGCCCAGCCAGCAAATCGATAGCCTCGACAAATTTGCGTTCCTGCCCGGTGCCATCACGGCCCTGGCGCGGCTGGCCGCCGAAACCGACTACGAGCTGGTGCTCGTCAGCAACCAGGACGGCCTGGGCACGGCCAGCTTCCCCGAAGCCGACTTTTGGCCGCCGCACCGTTTGATGCAGGAAATCCTGGCAGGGGAGGGGGTGCGCTTCGCCGCCGAACTCATCGACCGCAGCTTCCCGCACGAAAACCTGCCCACCCGCAAGCCCGGCCTGGGCCTGCTGGCCCACTACCTCGACCCCGCCCACGGCTACGACCTGGCCAACTCCTACGTGCTGGGCGACCGCGCCACCGACGTGCAGCTCGCCGAAAACCTGGGCTGCCGCGCCATCCTGCTCGCCGACCCGCTGGCTGACACCGCCGCGCCCGACCCCCGCGCCGCCCTCACCACGCTGAGCTGGCCCGAAATTTACCGGTTCCTGCGCTACCCCGCCCGCACGGCCGTAGTCCAACGCACCACCAACGAAACCCACATCGACATCCGCCTCAACCTCGACGGCACCGGGCAGTGCGCCATCGCCACCGGCCTGGGGTTTTTCGACCATATGCTCGAACAACTGGGCAAGCACGGCGGCCTGGACTTACACATAAGTGTAAAAGGCGACCTGCACATTGACGAGCACCACACCGTCGAAGACACCGCCCTGGCCCTGGGCACGGCCTTTGCCGAAGCCCTGGGCGACAAGCGCGGCCTGGCCCGCTACGGCTTCCTGCTGCCCATGGACGAGGCCCTGGCCCAGGCCGCCATCGACTTCTCGGGCCGCCCCTGGCTGGTGTGGGACGCGGACTTCCGGCGCGAGAAAATCGGCGACGTGCCCACCGAGCTGTTCTTTCACTTCTTCAAGTCCTTCACCGACAACGCCCGCTGCAACCTCAACGTCAAATGCACGGCCGATAACGAGCACCACAAAATCGAAGCCATCTTCAAGGCCGTGGCCAAGGCCATGCGGGCCGCCCTGCGCCGCGACGAGAGCCTGGCCATCCCCAGCACGAAGGGCGTGTTGTAGCGTGTTGTGGGCGGTAGCGCGGGTTTTTAACCCGCGCGTCCCCACCCCAGAACAGCCCCAAACCCAGTAAACCATCATTCACAAATGTGTAAACATGCTCCATGCAAGTAGCCGTCGTCGATTACAAAGGCGGCAACGTGCAGTCCGTTCTTTTCGCCCTCGAACGCCTCGGCGTGTCGGCCACCCTCACCGCCGACCCCGCCGTGTTGCGCCAAGCCGACCGCGTGCTCTTCCCCGGCGAGGGCGAAGCCTCGTCGGCCATGCACGCCCTGCGCGCGTCGGGCCTTGACCTCGTGTTGCCCACTCTCACGCAGCCCTTTCTGGGCATTTGCCTGGGGATGCAGCTCCTGGGCCGGCGCAGCGCCGAGGGCGGCGGCACGGCGTTGCTGGATTTGCTGCCCTTTGCGGTCGAGCGCTTCGCGCCCGCCCCTGGCATCAAAGTCCCGCACATGGGCTGGAACACGCTGCACCGCGCCCAAGGGCCGCTTTTTGAGGGCCTGGCGGCCGACGCCCACGTTTATTTCGTCCACAGCTACGCCGCCCCGGTGGGCACCTACACCCTCGCCGAAGCCCATCACCCGGCTGCGTTCAGCGCCGCCGTGCAGCACGGCAACTTCTACGGCGTACAGTTCCACGTCGAAAAAAGCGGCCCCGCCGGTGCCCGTATTTTGCAAAACTTTTTGAACCTATAGGCAATGAGTTATCATCTTTTAGCGGATGGCTGTTGGCTCGACGTTCAGCATTCGGCACTTCGTTAATACGCGGGGGTTCAAATGCACTCCCAAAAAGCCAACAGCCATCAGCTAAAGGCGAACAGCTTAAAAAAAACCCATGGACATCATCCCCGCCATCGACCTCATCAACGGCCAGTGCGTGCGCCTGAGCGCGGGCGACTTCGCCCGCCAAACCACCTACGATTCCGACCCGCTGGCCGTGGCCCAGCGCTTCGAGCAGGCCGGGGTGCGCCGCCTGCACGTCGTGGACCTCGACGGTGCCCGCGCCGGCCGCCCCGTCCACCTGGCCGTGCTCGAACGCTTGGCCCGCCACACCGGCCTGGCCATCGACGCGGGCGGCGGCATTCAGTCCGACGAAAGCCTCACGCAGGTACTGGCCGCCGGTGCCCGGCACATTACCGCCGGCAGCATCGCCGTGCGTTCGCCCGCCACGGTGCGCGGCTGGCTGCAGGCCCACGGCCCGGACGTCGTCTTCGTCGGGGCCGATTTTCGGGCGGGCTACGTCCTCACCGGGGCTTGGGCCGAAGCCAGCGCCCGCCCCGTCGCGGAGTTCGTGGCGGCCTACGTGGGGGAGGGGGCCACGACGTTCATCGCCACCGACGTGAGCAAGGACGGCCTGCTGCAAGGCCCCAGCCTGCGGGCGTACCAGGCCCTGGCCGCCGCCGTCCCCCCGGCCTGCCTCATCGCCAGCGGCGGCGTGACGACCGTCGCCGACCTCGAAGCCCTGGCCCTGGCCGGGGTCAGCGGGGCCATCATCGGCAAGGCGTTGTACGAAGGCACCATTGCGCTGCCCGACTTGCGCCGGTTCCTGTAACGCGGGTTTTCAACCCGCGCGCCCGGCTGATGCTTGCGCCGAAAGCCTCGCGGGTTGATTTTTTGCCGCAAATGGTTGTTTTGAAGCCAATTGTTAGATTCCCCAAACCTCGCGGGTTGAAAACCCGCGTTACCTCATGGTCAAAAAACGTCTCATTCCCTGCCTCGACATCCGCGACGGCCGCACCGTCAAGGGCATTCAGTTCGCGGGCCTGCGCGATGCCGGCGACCCCGTGGAGCTCGCCGCCCGCTACGCCCGCGAGGGGGCCGACGAGCTGGTGCTGCTCGACATCACGGCCACGGCCCAGCGCCGGCAGCCCTTCGCGCACTTGGTGCGCGAGGTGGCGCGGGTGCTTGACATTCCCTTTACCGTCGGCGGCGGCATCGCCACCATCGCCGCCGTCGAAACCCTGCTGCTGAGCGGGGCCGACAAGGTGAGCCTCAACTCCTCCGCCCTGGCCCGCCCGGCCCTCATCACCGAGCTGGCCCAGCGTTTCGGCTCGCAGTGCATCGTGGTGGCCGTGGATGCGCGGGCAGAACTGTTGGCCCTGGACGAAAGCCAGCCAGCCGCCCGTTGGCAGGTGTACAGCCAGGCGGGGCGCACGGCCACTGGCCGCGCCGCCGTGGCCTGGTGCCGCGAGGCCGCCGACCGGGGCGCGGGCGAGCTGCTGCTCACTTCGATGACGCACGACGGCACCAAGTCCGGTTTCGCGCTCGACGTGACGGCGGCCGTGGCGGCGGCCGTTTCCGTCCCCGTCATTGCCTCCGGCGGGGCCGGTTGCCCCGAGGATTTCCAGCAGGTTTTTGCCCAGGCCGGGGCCGATGCCGCGCTGGCGGCCAGCGTTTTCCATTTCAACGAAACAGCCATTCCGGCGCTCAAGCAGTACTTGGCGGCGGCGGGGGTTGCGGTCCGGCGCTAGTTTTAACCCGTCATTGCCAAAAAAACAGCTTTTACTAGTTTCTGTATTATGTCCGACGCTTCGTTTGCCTCAATTGCTTCTGCTGCCCCTGGCTTCCCGCCCTTGCGTTTCGACGCGGCCACTGGCCTCGTGCCCGCCGTGGTGCAGGACGCCGACACTGGGCAGGTGCTGATGCTGGCCTACCTCAACGCCGAGGCGTGGCAGCGCACCCAAGCCGAGGGCCGGGTTACGTTCTACTCCCGCTCGCGCCAGCAACTCTGGACGAAGGGCGAAACGAGCGGCCATTACCTGCACGTTGTCAGCCTGCACGTCGATTGCGACGCCGACACCGTGTTGGTACGGGCCCGGCCCGACGGCCCCACCTGCCACCGGGGCACTACAAGTTGCTTCGAAAACCCGGTTTGGCAGGCGGTTGCGCCCGTGGCCCCGGTGGGCCTGCTGGCCGAACTCGAACGCCTCGTTCAGAGCCGCCGCGCCCACCCCGAACGCTCCCCCGGTTCTTATACGGTGTCGTTGTTTGCCCTGGGTTTGCCCAAAATTGCCCAGAAAGTGGGGGAGGAGGCCGTCGAAACCGTCATCGATGCCGTGGCCGGGCACCGCGCCACGTTCCCCGGCGAGGCCGCCGATTTGCTTTTCCACCTGCTCGTGCTGCTCGTGGCCACCGAAGTGCCGCTGGCCGAAGTGCTGGCCGAGTTGGCGGCGCGGCACCAAGTGCCCCGCCCGGTCAGGTAACGGACAGGGCAGCTGTTTAACATAATCGAAAAACAAACTGTTTTGTGCGTGGTAAGCGGTTATTCCATCACGCCTGGCGTAGGTGGCGGCGTATTTTTTCCAGTAGGGCCTGGGCCAGGTCCAGGTCGGCTTCGTCGGCGATGGTGAGCGTTGTGTTCAGTCCCGGCCCGCTCAGCTGCACCTGGTAGCCGGCAGGGGCGGGTCGGCTCGTGGTTGGCGGGCGCGTTTGTTCGGTGCGTTGGGTGGTTGGAGCCGCACCCGAGGCGTTTACCTCGGGGCGCTGCGTGGGGGCGTAAGGGGCGGTTTGTACCGGCGATGCGGCCCGCCCAACGGAGGCGGGCTGTGTACTCATCGGACCGTCACCGTCACCGTTGCGTTGCGTGCCCCGTGGCAGTGCGAAGAGGGACTCGACGGCATCGCCCGGTTGTTCGTGGTGGGGGCGTGAGAGGGCGGTTGGGTTGAGGGTGGGGTTGTTTCTTTGTGCCTGGACCCCGGTTTTTCCGCTCGATTGCCGCCCGGTTGTCGGGGGCGCAGCGTCGGATGCAGCAGGCGGCCCCGTTCCTTCTTGCTCCCTGCTTTCTTGCGTGTCGAAGGGGGCGAATGAAATCCGGGGCGTAGCCGTGCCGGTTGTGTTCCGCTCATCATCGGCTGGGCGGAAGGCGTTGGGGGCAGGAGCGGGGCTGCTCAGCTCGCGTCGGGGCGCTTGCCGGGCGGCGAGTTGGTCGATGTCGGCCAGTACGTTGCCCTCGTCCAGCAACCCCACGGCCCGCGCTCCTTCGGCAAAGGCTTTTGCTACGGCGGGCGCGTTGAATTCTTCTACCCCGAACTCGCGGATGAGCATCACGTCCAGCATCTGCACCGGCAGCTCGCGCCCCCGGAACTTGCGGCACACTTGCGTGAAGAGTGGCGGTGTCAGGAAAGCCTCGCGGTGGAACACCGTTTCCTCGGCCTTGTCGTAGGCGTGCTTGATGCGGCGGAACAGCGTTGTGGTGGTGAGTAAGTCGCGTTTGCTGGTGAGCAGCCCAAATTTCACCGCCGACCCGATGATGGCCTTAAAAGAACCGCTGACCTTGCGGTTGAGCTTGCGGGCGGCGGTGTCTTGGGCGCATTTGCCGCCGGTGTCGTCCACCACTTCGCTCAGTTCCCAGGCGCTGGCATAGGTGGTGCGGGGGTATTCAATTAGCTTTGGCATGGAGTACAAAAAAAGACGAAGTATTTGATGATGTTGTACGGTAATAAAGTGTTGCAAGTTAAGAAAAAAAAATTGAGTAATTAACCCTAAGGTAATAAAAAGCATAAAATTAGTCGTTATTTTATACTTTTTATTACCTTAAGATTTTATACTATTCTTTTTTTTCTTGTTTACCCCTCATTTATGCTGAGATTTTATACCAAAGCACCGAATGCTAGGGTAGGAACTGGTTGTAGATACTTACCTAACCCACGAAGAGCATTCAAGGCCACGAAGGCTGCACTGATTTCTCACAAAATAACAGTCACGCCCTGGGCTTGATTTCCGTTTCGAGCATTGTCACTGAAAAGCCGATCCGGTGAGGCTGCCACACCAAGCTTCTGTCCACAAAGCCACCATTCCAAGAGCGGCCACCATTTTCATTTTTAGCGGCCACCGAACAACGGCGCAAAAAGCCACCGAACAACGGCGCAAAAAAATACCCGGACTTGAATGCCAAGACTTGACAACTCGCCACGAAACATTACAAACCGCCACAAAAAAGCTGCAGAGACGGACCAGCGGAGCGTGTATTCCAATTTTCAATTTGAAGGCACGTCAATAAAATATACCTGCAAATGCCCCGAGCGTACTCCCAAACCCGAAACCCAATTGTCCTATAATTTATATTATGTTAAACTGTGTTTCCTAAAACGGCCTTGCCTGCCCACCCGGCCCGGTTTCTCCCTCCCCCGCAACTTACGGCCTGGCAACTATTGCCCTGCAGCCCCGCCGGCTTCACCACCAAAAAAAACGCCCGGCTGACCGGCCGGGCGCTTTTTTCATTTCCACAAGCGGGCCGCACACCGGCGGGGCTATTTCTTCAAAGCCTCCAGGCGGGCGTTCAATCGCTCCGAATCGGCGTTGCGGCCGAGGCGGAAATACACTTTCTGCAACGACGTGAGCGTGTTGCGGTCGTCGGGCTGAATTTGCAGGCTTTTCTCGAAGTACGGCACCGACGCTTCGAAAAACTTCTTGCCTTCGGCTTCGAGGCCCTTGCCCTTGGTCTGGTAATCTTTCAGGCTCAGCTTGCTGGCGCGGGTGTAAGCATCCGCGGCGCGGTTGTAGTTGTACACCCCGAGGTTGAACTGGGCGTCGAAGTTGTTCGGGTCCACTTCCACGGCCTTGCGGTAGGCGGCCAGGGCCAGGTCGGGCTGCTTGTTTTGGTCCAGAATCGAGCCTTTGACGGCGTAAAGGTTCGAGTTGGTCGGGTCGGCGGCGATGGCGCGGTCGATTTTGTCGAGCGCCTCTTTGCCCCGACCAGAGCTAATGTACATATTAAGCTCCTCCAACATAAACGCTTTGTTGGTTGGGTAAACTTTCAGCGCGTCTTGCAGCGTTTGCAGGGCCAAGGCATCGTTTTTCTCGGTGCGGGCCATTTGGATGAGGCGCGCGTACATGGCCACCGACTTGTAGCCCATGCCCTGAAGCTGGGCGTAGCTGGCCTTGGCCCCGGCCAGGTCCTGCTTGGCTTCGTAGGCGTAGGCCCCGTAAAGCACGGCCGTGGTGTCGGTGGGCTTGATTTGCGAGGCCAGCTTGTAGCTCGAGATGGCCTTGTCGTAGTCTTTGGCGTTGTAGCTGTTCACCGCGTCGTTGAAGGCGCGGGCGTACAAGTTGTCGAGCTTGGGCACGGCTTGCTTGCCGTATTCGCCCGCTTTGCCGTCCAGCTCGATGGTTTTAGTATACGACTCAAAGGCTTTTTGAGTCCCTTCGCCGGGCTGCAACTGCTTGGCAAAGATGGGGTTGTCCATCGTCTGTTCGTAAATTTCGCCCCGCGTGTACCACGTCTTGGCCTTGCCGATGGTTTTCTCGTTCGTGGCGGCTTTGTCGATGGAAGCCCGCGCCTTGTCGAGCAAACCGGACCGCTGGTTGAGAATGGCGTCGGTCACGGCCGACGTTTGGGCCGCCACCGGGGCGGACGCTGCAACTGCCAGGGCAAGGGTCAAAAAAGATTTTTTCATCGAATGATTTTAAAGAGTCTGAAAAGTAAACTATTGAATCGGCCGGGCCGGGCCACGACCGGGCACTACGCAAGAAGCGGGCCTCCCCTACCAACGGGGCCTCCCAGGAACAGGGTTTGGCCCCAAAAATAAAGGGAGCGGCTCATACGGGCCGCTCCCTTTATTTTTTTTACCGACCAAATCAGGCCGTATCGTCGTCGTTGGCCTCCGCTTCGGCCTCGTTTGCCTCGTCGTCGTCGTCCGCTTCATCGTCGTCATCGGCAACGTCCGATGCATCAGCATCGGCATCGTCGTCGGCCTCAACCATCAAAACAACAGCGGCTTCGCCGCCGGGCAGCACCAGGCGGGCACCGTCGGCCACGGTGCCGTCGGGCAGCAGCACGACCTCCTCCCCCACGTCTTCCTTGTCGTCGGCGGTGACTTTGGCGACCGACGAAATTTCGTCGTTGGTGCCCACTTTTATCAGGCGCACGCCCTGAGTGGCGCGGCCGATGGTGCGCAGCTCGCGCAGGCGCAGGCGGATGGTAATGCCCGACTTGTTGATAATCATCAGGTCGTCGGCGTCGTTCACGTCCTTGATGGCCACGAGCTTGCCGGTTTTGTCGGTCACTTTCATGGCCTGTACGCCCTTGCCGCCGCGCTTCGTGACGCGGTACTCGGCCAGCGCGGAGCGTTTGCCGTAGCCGTTCTCGCTGACCACCAACAACTCCTGGGCCGGGTCGGCCAAGCTCACCATGCCCACCACGCGGTCGCCGGCCTGGGTGTCGCTCAGGCGGATGCCGCGCACGCCGGCGGCGGCGCGGCCCATCGGGCGCACGTCGGCTTCGTTGAAGCGCACCGTGCGGCCCGAGCGGGCCGCCAGCACCACCTCGGCACCGGGCACGAGGAGCTGCACGTCGAGCAGGCGGTCGCCCTCGCGGATGGTGATGGCGTTGATGCCCGCCGTGCGGGGCCGCGAGTAGTCGAGGAGCGGCGTTTTCTTCACCGTGCCCTGCTCGGTGCAGAAGATGAGGAAAGTATTTTCCAGGTAATCGGGGTCGCGCAACCCGCGCACGTTCAGTACGCTGCGGATTTTATCACCCGACGGAATCTGGATGAAGTTGGGGATGGGCCGGCCTTTGCTGGCTTTGCCGCCTTCGGGCACCTCGTACACCTTCAGCCAGAATACCCGGCCCGCTTCGGTGAAGAAAAGCAGGTATTCGTGGGTCGTGGCCACGAAGAGGTGCTCCGTGAAGTCGTCCTTTTTGGTGGACGCGCCCCGCGAACCCGACCCGCCCCGCGCCTGGGTGCGGTACTCGTCGAGGGCCGTGCGCTTGATGTAGCCCTCGCGGCTGACGGTGATGACCATCGCCTCGTCGGCAATCATGTCCTCGGTCGAGAACTCGCCGCCGGCGTAGTTGATTTCCGTGCGTCGGGCATCGCCGTAGCGCTCGCGAATGTCCTCGAGTTCGGTGCGGATGATGCCGCGCTGCAACTCCTCGGAGGCCAGCACGGCCTTGAGGTGGTCAATCAGGCGCATCAATTCCTCGTACTCGGCCACGATTTTATCGCGCTCCAGGCCCGTGAGGCGTTGCAGGCGCATATCCAGGATGGCGCGGGCCTGCACCTCGCTCAGGGCGAAGCGCTCGATGAGCTGGCCGCGGGCCACCTCGCCGTCGCGCGAGCCACGAATGAGCTTGATGACCTCATCCAAATGGTCGAGGGCGATGAGCAGGCCTTCGAGGATGTGGGCGCGTTTCTGGGCCTCGGCCAGCTCGTAGCGGGTGCGGCGCACCACCACGTCGGCGCGGTGCTCGACGAAGTAATGAATGAGCTGCTGCAAGTTGAGCGTCATCGGGCGGCCTTTCACAAGGCACACGTTGTTGACGCCGAACGAGCTTTGGAGCTGGGTTTTCTTGTAGAGGTTGTTGAGCACCACGCCGGGCACGGCGTCCTTTTTCAGGTCGTACACCACGCGCATCCCGTCGCGGTCGCTCTCGTCGCGCAGGTCGGCAATGCCCTCAATTTCGCCGTCGTTGATGAGGTCGGCCGTGCGCCCAATCATGGCGGCCTTGTTCACCATGTAGGGAATTTCGGTGACGACGATTTGCTCCTTGCCGGTCTTCGAGGTTTCGAAATTGGCCTTGGCCCGCATGATGACGCGGCCCCGGCCGGTTTCGAACGCCTGCCGCACGCCCTCGTAGCCGTAAATGGTGCCGCCCGTCGGGAAGTCGGGGGCCGTGACGTGCTGCATCAGCTCGGCCACCGTGATGTCGGGGTTGTCGAGGTAGGCGACGATGCCGTTGATGACCTCCGTCAGGTTGTGGGGGGCCATGTTGGTGGCCATGCCCACGGCGATGCCGGTGGTGCCGTTGACGAGCAGGTTGGGGTACTTGGCCGGCA
>JANYFQ010000699.1 GCA_025362615.1 Hymenobacter sp.
CCCGCGCACCAGCATCATCATCCCGCCGATGTACTCACAGTTGAGGCAAACTAGGGCCCGGTCGCCGGGCCCAAGGTCAAAGAAATCGGCCGTGCGCCGGGCCGAGGCTTCGAACTGCCGCCGCCGCAGCACGATGGGCGCGGGCGGCCCCGTGCTGCCCGAGGTAGTGAGGGCAAATTCCTGGGTGCCGTTCAGCCACTGCCGCACGAAATCCAGCACCCTGGCCTCGTAGCCGTTCACGGGCGCATCGAGTTGGGCAGGGTATTCACGAATGGCGGCGTAGGCGTATTCGCGGCCGTTGAGGAGGAGGGAGACGGGGAGGGAGGCAGTAGGCATGGAGCAAAGTTATTCGCCGGCTTCCCGGCACACCTGCTCCGCTACGGCATCGCTCAGCCACATGCCCGCCGCCCGCAGCTGGTAAACCAGCGGGCGCACGGCGGCAACGTGGCCAGCTTCCTTAGCAAGTTTCAGAATGCCAAGCGTGCCAATGCAGCTGATGCCCAATTCCCTGGCAATTTGTTTGGGCTCCTTGTCGTCCATAATCAGCAGGCAATCGGCTTTAACCAGGGCCAGCCCGATGGCGCTGCGTTCGCCCAGGCCCAGTCGTTCGGGTACCTGCGCGGGCGCGGGCAAGGGCGCATCCGCAACCACGGTGGCCCAAGTTGGTAGTGGCTGCCCGTACTCGGCCGCTACGGCGGGCGGCAGCCACAGCTGTTCAAACAGGGCGGGCAGCAAGTCCAGCCGATTAATCCTGGCGAGCAGAATCAGGCCGCTAGTGCTGAGTCAGAGAAGTTGATTAACAGAATGGGGGGCATTTAGGTTAGGCTGTTATGGCCCGACCAATCACTGCTTTCGTCCTACCAGCCGCTGACCGGGCTGCCTTGGAAAACTTCACCCATACGGGTCTCCGCCCGGTGCGGGCCGTGCGCCGTGCCCAGGCCCTGCTGGCCTTAGCGACCGGCATCGGCCAGCAGGCGGCCGGCAAGGCCGTGGGCCTGAGCCGGCAGACGGTCAGCGAGTTGCGCCGCCGCTACGAAGCCGGCGGCTGGCAAGCGGCCCTGGCGGAGGCACCGCGTAGCGGCACGCCCCCGCGCTTCGACGGGCCCCAGCGGGCCGCCCTGACGGCCTTGGCCTGTACGCCGGCACCCACCGGGCACAGCCGCTGGACGCTGCGCCTGCTGGCCGATAAAGCCGTGGAGCTATGCCTGGTGGACACCATTTCGCACGAAACGGTGAGCCAAGTGCTCAAAAAAACGAACTACAGCCCCACCGCCAGCAGCAGTGGTGCCTGGGCGCAATGAACGCCGCCTTTGTGGCCCGGATGGAGGACGTGCTGGCCGTCTACGAGCGCCCCTACGATGTGCGCTTTCCCGTCGTCTGCTTCGACGAGCGGCCCTGCGTGCTGCACGGCCAGCCCGTCGAACCGCTGCCGCCCGTGCCGGCCCAGCCCGCCGCCGGCGGGCAGCCGGCCAAAGCCGGGTGCCCCCGCCGCGAAAGCAGCACCTACGTGCGGCAGGGCACGGCCTGCCTGCTGGCCGCTTTTGAGCCGGGCACCGGTCAGCGCCTCGTGGAGGTCTCGGCCCGCCGTACCGGGGCCGACTACTGCCGCTTTCTACAGGGGCTGGCCGCCCACTACCCGCAGGCCGAGAAAATCGTGCTGGTGCAGGATAACCTCAACACCCACACCGATGCCGTTTTTTACCAGCACCTGCCCGCGGCCCAGGCCCGTACGCTAGCTGCCCGCTTCGAAGTACACTACACGCCCAAAAACGCCTCCTGGCTTAATATGGTCGAACTCGAACTCTCGGCCATTGCCCGTCAGTGCCTGCACCAGCGCATCCCCACCCTGGAAGAACTCACCGCCCACGTGGCCGCCTGCGTGGCCCAGCGCAATACGGCGCAGGCCACGGTCAAATGGCAATTCACCCTGGAAAAGGCTCGCACCAAACTCGACCGACACTATCAGAAGATTAGAGCAGCTAACTTGCCTGACTAAGCACTAGTTCCTTGGGTTACGTGGAGGCCATATCTTCACCGCACGTACCTTTCTCATGAGCAACGGGAGTCAGGTGTGCAACCACCTACTTCCCGAAGCCCCAACTGTGTCACCAGTTGGGGCTTCACCTTTTCAGGGGCAGCCGTGTGGTGAGGCAGAAAAACCGTGCGGTGGGCCGAAAGTACGAGGGCCGGCTTGTTTCAATGCGTTTTTGCGGGCAGATGAAGTAGCGGCTTATTTACGGCTGCTCTGGGCAAACCCGTGGGCTCACGCCGGACGGTCGTGGGGAGCATTGAACGCCGCCGGTTCATCATTCATTCATCTGGAAAGCTGTACGTTTCATGAACTGTTCATTGAACATCTAACCTTTACTTGTGAATAAATTCATTTCCGGCATCGTTGCCTTCTCGCTGAAAAACCGCTTTTTCATCTTTTTCATGACGGCGCTGCTCGTGGCCGGCGGTACGTACAGCTACGTCCACACGCCCATCGAGGCGTTTCCCGACGTCACGAATACGCAGATGATTATCGTGAGCCTCTGGCCCGGCCGCTCGGCCGAGGAGGTGGAACGGTTCGTGAGCACGCCCATTGAGGTGGCCATGAACTCGGTGCAAATGAAGAGCAACATGCGGAGCATCAGCATGTTTGGCTTGTCGGTACTGAAGATAAACTTCGAGGACAACGTGGAGGATTTCTTCGCCCGGCAGCAGGTGAATAACCTGCTGAGCGGGGTGAACCTACCCACCGGCTGCGACTCGCATGTGCAGCCGCCGTACGGTCCGACGGGCGAGATTTTCCGTTACACGGTGCAGAG
>JANYFQ010000013.1 GCA_025362615.1 Hymenobacter sp.
AGGGCCAGCGCCAGGCCGCCCAAATGTATTATTCTTGCCATGGTTGCACGTCGTTTTTTTGGCCCTCGCAAATATAGGTTGGCACTGGCATCCGTAGCTTGCCACGCGGCCCCGCAGTTGGTAATTGCTGTTACGCGGGCAATTTGAGCCTCTTGTGTTTCCGGTTGTTTCTCGTTGCTTGTTGCTTGTTTCTGGTTGATTTCGTACCTCAAAAACCGCTCACAACCCCCCCAACAAGAAACAAAAAACGAGAAACAAGAAACACCTTGCGTAACAGCAGTTGGTAATTGCACCGGTCGCCAAGCGGCGGGCCGCTATTGCCGCCACTGCCGCCGCGCAAACCTCGCCCCGGCCCACCGGTTATGGCCGTCGTTGTGCGCCCGATGTTGGACAAGACACCGTGCGTTTCGCCGCACAGCACATAAGAGCAGCTACTCCCCCCCCCCCTTTTCATGGAAAACCTTACCAACAAAATTGCCCTCGTAACCGGTGCCGGCAAAGGCATTGGCCGCGCCGTGGCCCTGGCCCTGGCCGCCGAGGGCGTTCACCTGGCCCTGCTTGCCCGCACCGCCGCCGACCTTGCCAGCCTCGTAACCGAGCTGGCCCCCACCGGCGTGCGCACGGCCACCGCCGTGGCCGACGTGGCCGACCGCGCCGCCGTCGAAGCCGCCGTGGCGGGCTTCGAGGCCGCGCTGGGGCCGATTGACATCCTCATCAACAACGCCGGCATTGGCACCTTCGCTAAGTTTCTGGACATGGAGCCGGCCCAGTGGGAGCACATCATCCAGGTCAATTTGATGGGCACTTACTACGTGACCCGTGCCGTGCTGCCGGGCATGATAGCCCGGCAAACGGGCGACATCATCAACATCGCCAGCACCGCCGGCCTGCGGGCCTCGGCCGGGGCGAGTGCGTACAGCGCCAGCAAGTTTGCCGTCATGGGCCTCACCGAGGCGCTGATGCAGGAAGTCCGCAAGCACAACATCCGCGTTTCGGCCCTCACGCCCAGCACCGTGGCCACGCCCCTGGCCCTGAGCAACAACCTCACCGACGGCAACCCCGAAAAAGTAATGCAGCCCGAAGATTTGGCCGAGTTCATGGTGGCACAGCTCAAGCTCAACCGCCGGATTTTTATCAAGGAAGCGGGGATGTGGTCCACCAACCCGTAATCGGGGCGGCTACCGGGCGGCGGGCGTGTCGTACCAGTCGTGCGGGTTCACGTTGGGGGTGGTGGCACCCGTCGCTACCACCACCACGAGCTTGGCGTGGGAGTGGCAATTGACGTTCAGCCCACAGGTCACAAACTCGTTGTAGTAAGCACGATAGCCGGGGTTTTCGCGCGTGAGGGCGTACACGTAGTAACGGCCGGCTGGCAAGCTCATGGCATAGTTGTAGGTGTAGTTTTTGGGATTGAGTTTTTTCTGGTTGCTCGCGTAGCTGCGCCCGCCGCCCACCGGCTCGGCCACCACGCGCATATCGGCGGGCACGTATTCGCTCGGGTATATCAGGGTGCCGGCGATGCGGCCCAGGCCCGCCGACATCGGGCGGGCACCGCCGGGCCGCAAACGCGCCGCCGGAACTGTTTGAGCCTGAGAAAAAGCAGCAGCCAAGTCCAGTAAAACGAGTGCAAAGAGTCGCAAGTGTTGGTGCATCATTGGCGAATTGCTTAATTTTTGTATTGTTAAATTGTTGCTGATGCGGTCTCAGCACGGCACTGCGCTCACTGCGGAACACGTCTCAAAACGGCCGCCTCAAAGCGGCCAACAACAAAGCAATTCACTTCACCAAATCACCCGTCAGCACCACTTTGACGGCCACGGTTTTGGCGATGCGGTCGCGCACCAGCAGCGGGATTTCAATCTTGAAATCGGCCGGGGCGATGTCGAAGGTGGCGGTGGCCAGGAGCTGCCCGTTCTTGAGTTCGAGCGTGGCCGGGGCCGCTATGCGGCGGGTCACGCCGTGGAGCGTGAGGTCGCCGGTGGCCTGGGCGGGGTGGGGGCCGGGGGCGGCCAGCGCGTCGGGGGCCAGGCCCGTGAGCCGGCCCGTGAAGGTGGCCTTCGGGTACTTTTCGCTCTCCAGGTAGTTCTCGTTGAAATGCTCCTGCATCAGCGTCCGCTTGAACACGAAGCCCGTGATGGGCAGCACAAACGCCAGTTGGTTGCCGCCCACGTCCACGATGGCCGTTACCTGTTGGTTGCGGGCCTCGATGTCTTCAATCGGGCTGGTCGAAAAAAAGCTGATGAAGCCTTTTTTAGTCAGGTACTTTTGGGCGCGGGCGGGAGTGGCGGCCAAAAGGGCCAGCAGCAAGATGCGAAGCGGGAATTGCGGGTTCATGGGCCTAATTCTTTGCTCCACCGGCCGCAATCCACGACGCAATCCGGGCCACATCGCACTCCGAAAGGCGGCTGCCAGCGGGGCGGGGCATCCGCACTTCGGGCGGCGTATCGGCCGTCCACTGCACGGCCCGCAGCATACTGCCGTCGCGCACCCGCTCTTGCACCACGGCAAAATCGTCGAAGTTATGGCCGCCGCCCGCGTTCAGGTATTCCCCCGCGCTGTGGCAGCGCAGGCAGTTGGCCGCGAAAATGGGTTGAATGTCGCGGGCGTACGTGGCGGGTGCGGCGGCGGTCAGCCCGCAGGGCGTGGCCTCGCCCTTGCCCTTGTCGTAGGTGCAGGCCGAAGCCAGTAAGCCAGCGGCCAGCAGCAGCCGGTGTTTTTTCAAAAAAAACGAGAACGAGAAGGGCATATGAGTGAATCGGTTGCTCGTCAAAACAGGTTAGGGGAGCTTAAATGTACGAAGGCCCACCGGGTACGGGCTTTAAGCTGTCAGGGAAAAAACCGGGGCCGACTGTCTTTCGACAATCGGCCCCGGTTTTTAGTTTTTAGGGCGGTG
>JANYFQ010000020.1 GCA_025362615.1 Hymenobacter sp.
AGAAAATGCAAACCGCCTTCGTCGGCGGCGACCTCAATATGATGGTGGCCACCAAGGCCTTCGGCATGGGCATTGACAAGCCCAACGTGCGTTTCACGGTGCATTACGCTTACCCCAGCTCCATCGAAGGCTTCGTGCAGGAAGGTGGCCGCGCCGGCCGCGACCGCGCCGTGGCCCTCAACTACGTCCTCTACCACAAACACGACGAGGAAATACAGCAATTTTTATTCAAAAATGCTTTCAAGGCGCGGCGGCACGAGGTGGCGATGATGCACGAGTTGCTGACGGAAATTACGTTTCCGTCCCGCGCTTGCGAAATACTTAACGAGGTGTTGGCCGAGGCATTTCCTGAGTTGACAATCAAAGGTAGCTTTTGGAAGGAAAGGGGCGCCACTTTACCACGGGCCATTTACTTAAACGATGGAACTGGATGTAGTTTTGGCAGCCTCAACATTGCTTACCCACAGAAATTAGGTGTATCTTTTGAAGAAAAAAAACCGGCAAGCACAGCGGATATAAATCAAAAAGTTGTTTATCTCGCTTACGACTACATAACCACTCAACTTCCGCCGGACGCGAGGGCAAGTACAAAGGCGTTGTGTCAAGCATTGGGCGGCGATATGGCTCCCGCTACCGTACCCGGCATCATCCCGCGTTTGGAAGCAATGGCGCAGGGCAAGGATGCCGGCGAGCCGCTGGTAGTTGGCTTTGAAAACGGCACCCTGACCGAACTGTGCGAGGCAGCGGCCCGATACGGCTTATCATTTACCACATCACAACTAACCAGCTATTTAACTGACATCGACAAGGGCAAGGATTTTGCGCTTGCTGTGGGCAAAGAAGTTACTGGCAACGACGGTAAAAGGGGCTTGCCGCCAGAGTTGGCGAAAATATTTGAGCAAAGTTTTTGGCGCATTCGTCGCGAAAGCGACACTTTCAAAGCCATTCACCGCCTGTGCCTGTTAGGCGTGGTTTCCGACTATACCATCCAATACAGCGGCTCCACCATTACGCTGGCACTGGCCCCGCTGCAAGGCGAAGATGAACTCCTGAATACCTACCAAAAGTACCTGGCCCGCTACACCACGCCCGAAAAGGCCAAAGCACAAGCGCAAGCCGTATCGCAAGCCAAGGGCGACCATCTGCTGCAAAAGCTCGTCGGGGCACTCATTGATTTCAACGCCACGGAAATCAAGGAAAAGCGGCGCATCGGCATGGCGGCGATGAAAAACGCTTGCGAGGAAGGAGCGAAAGGCGTAAACCTGAGCGAATACTTCGACCTTTATTTCAACTCGAAATACGCCAAAACAGAGTACCTGCCCACCGATACTCAACAAGGCAAATCGTTTGACGAGGCCAAGGTTTTCAAATACCTGAATTTCATGGTTGCCCCGCCCGACGGGCGCGGCCTGGAGCGCGACAACATCAAGCACTTGCGCGGGGCGTGTACGCGCCTGCTCACGGCCAGCCCGCGCAACGGCGCGTTCCTGCTGTTGGGAGCGTTCGCCACGCTTTACCTGGAACTGACCAAAACTGAGGAGTTTCGGATTGCTTCGCTCGTTGCCGGGGCGCATCAGCAGCTTTTCGACGGGTTCGTGGCGTTCCACAAAAACGAAACCACGGAGTTGGCCGCGTTGGTCGCGTTCGTGCAAAAATTCGCCGCCGCCACCGGCAAATACGACACCCGCATCGGCGCGTACATCACCGAAAATATTGAAGAACCGCTGCAATTTCAATTGCACCTCGAATGGCTTGAGAAGTTCAATGCCCGTTTCATCGATATTGACATTTCCATCCCCACCGTTTAATTCATTGATTTCTCATGGCCACTGCCTTCGCCGAATCGTTGCCGCTGATTGAGCGGATGAAAAAAGAACTGGAAAACTTAGGTAAAGCCAGCCAGAAAATAAAGGAGGCGGATGCCGTAGCTGAGAAAAATGGCAACGCCGCCATCGCCGCCAAAGAGGCAGCCACCCGCGCAGCGACGGCCACCCGTGATGTAGCCGCTGCCCAGCAGCAGCTAATCGAGCAACTTAGCGAACAGCACCAAACCGGCCTTGAAGAGCAGCAAGCCCTGTTGCGCCGCCAAACCGACGTGCTACTCGCGGAAACCAAAAGCGCCATAGCCGCCAGCCTGACGACCGTAACGCAAGCCGGTGAAACCGCCCAAGCAGTGATAGACGAATTGCTGACGGCCCAGCCCCCTTTGCTGGCAAAAATCGAAGCCCAGCATCAGCAGGGCCTTGTGCAACAGCAACAAACCTTGCAAATCGAAGCCGCCGCTTGGGCCAAGTCGCTGCAAGCGCACATGGAAACCGAGTTGGTGCGGATACGCGAAGCGGTAGCCGTATTCCAAAAAAATGTCGCGCAACAGCACGACGAGCTCAGCGCCGTTGCCAGTCAGTTGCAAGTCGTCAGCGGGCGCATTACCGCCTTCGCTGAGGTGATGAACGCCGCCAAATTCACAACCAAGCTGGAAGCAATAGACAAGAAGCAGGATGCGTTGGGCCAGCAGGCAACGGACGCTCAGCAAACTACCTTGAAGCAACTTGCCGAGTTGGGAGCGGCGGCCGACCGGCATCAGGTCGCCCAGGTAGCAAACCACCAAAATGCGGTTCGCGAGCAGAGTGCAGTGAGACAAAAGCTGACCTTGCTCGCTACTGCCGAAAAATTAGCGAACCTTACCCAGCTAATTAAACAGAACGATATAACGCAAACAGTAACAGCAGAAGCGGCGGCCGAAGCTCAGTTCCTGTTTCAACAAGAAGTGACCGAAGAATTTACGCAGCAACAAAGCCGGCAAGATGCCCTGCATCAGGAGGTACAAGCAAGCATTGCGGAACTTAAAAAAGGGTTAAAACAGCAGCTTTTGTTGAAGCTGGCCTTGCTGGCAGGTGTTGCGGCCGTTGCGGTCAAGGTGTTCATTGCCCTGTAAAAAACCAAAACGCCCGTTGTTTGCCACTGTTCTCGCGAAGCATTTCGGCACTTAAACAACTCCCTCAAAACCCCGTCACCGCCTCGCCCAAATCCAGCACTTGCACCCCCGGCAGCGCCTGTTGCACAATGCTGGCCCCGGCGGCCGAGCGGTAGCCGCCGGCGCAATGCACCAGCACGGGCTTGCCCGCCGGGATTTCGTGGGCGCGTTCGCGCAGCTCGGGTAGTGGGATGACGAGGGCATCGGCAAAAACCGGCGTTTTAGCTTCGGCGCGGTTGCGGATGTCGAGGATGGTGAAGGCTTCGGGGTGCTGGCGCACGGCGGCCACGTCCGTTTCGGGGCTGGTGGCGGGCAGGTGCGCGGGGGCGAGCAAAGCGGCTTTGATGTTGGCCTCGTAACCGATTTTGGCCGTTTTGCGGATGACCGTATCGAGGGCGATTTGCGAGTCGGCCAGCAGATAAAACTTTTCGGCGGGGCCGACGATGGAGCCGAGCCAGGTTTCGAACTTGCCGCCGTCCTGCAAATTGATGGCCGTGGGCAGGTGGCCGGCGCGGAATTTGGCGGCCGGGCGGGTGTCGATAATCAACACGCCGGGGGCGAGGGCCGCGCCGGGGGGCAGGTGCGGCACGGCCCGGATGCTGTCCTCGAAACCCCTGGCCCCCTGGCGGTTGAGGAGGACATCGTGCCCGAAGTACTTGGGCACGAAGGGCTGGTCTTCGAGCAGCACTTCGATGAAGGCGGCCTCGCTCATGGGCTGGAGGGCGTAGTTGGTGGCCAGCTCGCGGGCGATGGTGCTGTCGAGGTCGGGGCTGGTTGTTTTGCCGCAGAGGCTGCCGGGGCCGTGGGCCGGATAGACCTTGGTGGTGCCGGGCAGGGCCATGAGTTTCTGACGGGTGCTGTGGTAGAGTTGGGCGGCAAGGCTGTGGCGGGTGTGGCCGCCCACGGCGGCATCCTCGCGCAGGTCGGGGCGGCCCACGTCGCCCACAAAAAGCGTGTCGCCGGTGAACACGGCGCGGGTTTGGGCCAGCTCGTCCATCAGGAGCACGCTGATGCTGTCGGGGGAGTGGCCGGGGGTGTTGAGGGCGTGCAACTCGAAGCTGCCCAGGCTGATGCGGTCGCCGTCGTCAAAATTCTGATGTGGGTATTTGGCCCCCGTCAGCTTGCTGCAATAGAGGATGGCGTCGGTTTCGTCGGCTATTTCGAGGTGCGACGACACGAAGTCGGCGTGGGGGTGGGTTTCGATGACGGCGACGATGCGGGCCTCGTGCTCGTCGGCGAAATCGTAGTAGGGCTGGGGGTCGCGGGCGGGGTCGATGACGACGACTTCGCGGCCGACGCGCACGGCGTAGCTGGCGTGGGCCAGGCCCTTGTCGTAGAACTGCTGAATTTGCACCGCAGGGGTGCTACTACTGGGGAGGGGCATGGGGGTTGTTGGGCCGCGCCGGGCGGCATCGGGCACTGGCCCCGCCACCGGCCCGCGCCGGGCTAAGTACAAGGCTCAAATATAATCGTTCGGGGGGTAGTGGCGGGGGTGGGGGAGGCGGCGGGCACAAAAAAAACCGCCCCGACTGATGGCCGGGGCGGGGTGTTGAAGATGGATTGTACCACCAAGCTGCGCTATTTCCGGTTTTTCATGCGTTCGCCGCGCTTCTCCTTCATTTCCTTGCGCTTTTCGTCGCGTTCGGCCAGGAGCTTGGTGTATTGCTCGGGGGTGAGGATGGTTTTGAGTTGGGCGTTGTACTTATCGCGGGTGGCTTTCATTTCGGCCATTTGGCCGGGGCTGGGGCGGGTGCCGGGGGTAGCGGTGCCGCGCAGGGCCATCATTTCTTTGTTTTCGGCCAGCAGTACGGCTTCGACTTTGGCTTCCTGGTCGGGGTTGAGGCCGAGTTCTTTGGCCAGCTTGCCGGCGCGGCGGTCGGCTTTTTGCTCAGGGGTTTTGTGGCCTTTGCCTTTGCCGTGGCTTCTTTCCAGCGTGGGCGGGTTTTGGCCGGGGGCGACGGGCGCCATTTTGGTTTGGGCGAAGGCGCTGGCCGAAGTCAGGACCAGGGCGGCGAGCAACACGAGGGTCTTTTTCATGGGTTGGGAAAAGGGAGAAAACGAATGATTTTCGGGGGGTGAGACGCGGCGGGGGCCGTTGGGTTTAACGCCGTTTCGGGGCCGCTGCCGGGTGCCTTGCAACGGCCGTGCCAACCCGCGCCGCGTGGCGGGGGATGAAGTTTGGTGTATTTTTCGGGTCGGATTCGAGTTTCTTGTTGCTGGTTGCTTGTTGTTGGTTGGTTTTTAGCGTTGGCAGTTGCTGCAAGCGCCCGCGCGAACCAGCGGCAGAAATTCAGAACAAGAGAAAGAAAACGAACAACAAGCAACCAGAAACCAGCAACCAGAAACCATTTCAATGGCCAACATTTTCGCCAAAAAACCGCTTGCCCTGCTCTTGGGCGAAGCCAATGCCTCGGGGCACGGCACCCTCAAACGCACCCTGGGCGCGGGCAACCTCGTGGCGCTCGGCGTGGGGGCCATCATCGGCGCGGGCTTGTTTGTGCGCACGGCCAACGCCGCCGCGCAGGCCGCCGGGCCGGGCGTGACGCTGGCCTTCATCCTGGCCGCTTTCGGCTGCGTGTTCGCGGGCCTGTGCTACGCCGAATTCGCCGCCATGATACCCATTGCCGGCTCGGCCTACACCTACGCCTACACCACGATGGGCGAGTTCGTGGCCTGGGTCATCGGCTGGGCACTCATCATGGAGTACGCCCTGGGCGCGGCCACCGTCAGCATTGCCTGGAGCGAGTACCTCAACAAGCTGCTCGACACGCTGCACGAAACCTTTCCGGCCATCGGGGCCGTGCCCTACAACCTCAGCCACTCGCCCTTCGAGCACGCCGTGGTGAACGGCATCGAGCAGCACGGCCTCGTCAACCTGCCGGCCCTGCTCGTCATCGTGGCCCTGAGCCTGCTGCTGGTGAAGGGCACCCAGGAGTCGGCCCTGTTCAACGCCGTGGTGGTGGTGCTGAAAACGGTTATCGTGCTCGTATTCATTGCCGTGGGTTGGCAGTT
>JANYFQ010000359.1 GCA_025362615.1 Hymenobacter sp.
AATTGTGCCCGAACTTTTCGGTTGGTATTTCCTTCGACTCTAGGGTTGAAAACCCGCGCTACTCAAATCTACCGTTCTCCGTGACATACTCCTTCAACCCCGGCCCCGCAGCCGTTTACCCTGCTGTCCGCCAATACCTTATTGATGCTTATGACCAGGAATGGCTTTCGGCTCCGCACCGCTCCGAGCGCGTTACGGCGCTGGTGCGCCAAACCGTGGCCGACCTCAAAACCAAGCTCAACATTCCGCAGGAATACACGGTGCTTTTCACCGGCTCGGCTACCGAAGGCTGGGAAATTCTGACCCAAAGCCTGACCCCGCGCCGCTCGTTCCACTTCTACAACGGCGCGTTTGGCGAGAAATGGCTGCGCTACGCCCAAGCCCAGCGTCCGGCCAGTAGCGGCCACTCATTTGGGCTGGACGAAGTACCCGATACCACCCAACTGCCCGCCGACCTGGCCAACGTGGACCTGGTGTGCCTCACCCAAAACGAAACCAGCACCGCCACCCAACTACGTGAGGGCGTTATTCTTAATTTCTTCAACCGCGTGGGTCCGGCGTTGCTGGCCGTGGATGCCACCAGCAGCATGGCCGGCGTAAACCTCAAGTTTGTAAAGGCCGATGCCTGGCTGGCCTCGGTGCAAAAATGCTTCGGGCTGCCCGCCGGGCTGGGGCTGCTTGTGCTCTCGCCCCGCGCCGTGGCCCAGGCCAAGCTGCTCAACGAACGTGCCCACTACAACTCGCTGGTGCCCGCCCTGGCCCAAATGCTCAACCACCAAACCAACTACACGCCCAACGTGCTGGGCATCTATCTGTTGAGTCGGGTGCTGGCTGACCGCGAACCCATCAAAACCGTGGCCCAGCACCTCACCGACCGTGCCCACAAGCTGTATGAGTTTTTCGAGCAGTTTACCCCGCTCACTCCGCTCATCACCAACCCCGAAACCCGTTCCACCACCGTCGTCGGCCTGCAAGGCCCGGCGGGGCTGATTGACGAAATAAAGCGCGAGGCCCTCGAAGCCAACCTCTACCTCGGCAGCGGCTACGGCGACCTCAAAACCACCACGCTACGCATCGCCAATTTCCCGGCCGTATCCGACGCGGCAATGGAAGCACTGGTGCAATTCTTCGTCAAAGAATACCCGGCGTAAAGCGGGTTTTCAACCCGCAAATCAGGCCGATATCCCGCCTCCGTTTATCATGAAATCGGGGCAAATCAAAAATTATAATCAACTAAAATCTGCGCCCTTTTATGTTCTCTCTTCAGCAGATATTTTCCGTCACCCTCACGCTGTTTGCGGTAATTGACATCATGGGTTCCATCCCCATTATCATTCAAATCCGGCAGCGCGAAGGCCAGATAAAACCCGAATTAGCCACCTTTGTGGCAGGCTGCCTGATGGTGGCTTTCTTGTTTGTTGGCCAAAGCATATTGCGCCTTTTTGGGGTTGATAACGAAAGCTTTGCGCTGGCCGGGGCCATCATCATATTTCTCATCGGCATGGAAATGATACTCGGCATCGAGTTGTTTAAATCCGACATCATGAGCAGCACCGGTAGCATTGTACCGCTGGCGTTTCCGCTTATTGTGGGGGCCGGCACGATGACGACACTACTGTCGTTGCGGGCCGCTTATTCATTGCCTAACATTCTGGTTGGCATCGCGCTGAATTTGATTTTTGTGTACGTGGTACTGAAAATAAGTCCGTGGCTCGAACAGAAATTAGGCAAAGCTGGTGAAGACGTTTTGCGGCGCGTATTCGGCGTTATTTTATTGGCCATCGCCATCAAATTATTCAAGGCGAATTTTTAGTTTAATTGTTTAATTGTTGCATTGCTTAATTGCTGGCTGTTCTGGTTTCTCGTTTTGGGATATGTCCCGCAGTGGGCGCAGTGGTAAAAACGCAGTGAGCGCAGTGCTTTAGGACACGTAAGAGCAACAATTTTTAACAATTCAACAATTAAACAATTAAACAGATGATTCACCTTTACACCGACGGCTCGGCCCGCGGCAACCCCGGCCCTGGCGGCTACGGGGCTATTTTACGCTACGGCCCGCACGAAAAAGAGCTGACTCAGGGCTACCGCCACACCACCAACAACCGCATGGAGCTGCTGGCCGTCATCGTTGGCCTGGAGGCTGTTACGCGCCCCGAAATTCCGGTGCTGGTGATTTCCGATTCTAAGTACGTGGTGGATGCCGTGGAAAAACGCTGGGTTTTTGGGTGGGAGAAAAAACCCGATTTCGGCAAAAAAGCCAACGAGGATTTGTGGCGGCGCTTCCTGAAAATATACCGGCAACGGCAAGTAACATTTAAATGGATAAAAGGCCACGCCGGGCACGCCGAAAACGAGCGTTGCGACGTGCTGGCCGTGCAAAGCGCCCTGGGCCGGGGGTTGCTGGTGGACGAGGAATACGAAAAAATAGGCGCGGGCCTGTTTTAACCTAAATTTTGCCCAACGACTACTTCCAGTTTCAGCAATTTCGCATCACGCAAAATGATTGCGCGATGAAGGTGAGCACCGATGCCTGCCTGCTGGGCGCGGTGGCCGATGCTACCGGAACCACGCGCTTGCTCGACATCGGCACGGGCACCGGTTTGCTGGCGCTGATGCTGGCCCAGCGCTTCGCGGGGCTCACGGTGGAGGCGCTGGAAATTGACCCGGCCGCCGCCGCGCAAGCCCTTGCCAATGTGCGCCAAAGCCCCTGGAGCGGGCGCATTCGGGTACACTCCCAAAGCCTGGCCGCGTACGCCGCCACCGGGCAGGAGCTAGTTGGGCACATTGTGTGCAACCCGCCGTTTTTTCGGGCCGCGCTGCCCGCGCCCGATGCCGCCCGCCGCCGCGCCCGCCACGCCGATGCTACTTCTCTCACCTTTGAGGAACTGGCGCAATTTGCTGCCGATTTTCTGCTGCCCCACGGGGCGTTGACGGTACTGTTGCCCCCGCCCGAAATGCTGGCTTTTGAACGAGTTGCTCAAACCGTAGGGCTGCACCCGCAACGTCGGTTACTGGTGCATCACCGACCGGCGGGGCGCATCACACGGCACATTGTGCGCTTTGAACGAACCAAAGCGCACGAAGTGGAAATTGGGGAACTGAGTATTCGCACGGCCGACGACGGGGAATATTCGGCCGCGTTTCGGGCGTTGCTGGCGGGATTTTATTTGACACTGCCGTGAAACCCGTGGATTTTCGACCTAATGCGAGTACTACTTCGCGGGTTGAAAACCCGCCCTACGCCGTTTCTACCTCCTCGAACCGGATGCCGTAGTCGGCGGCCAGCTCGTCGAGCACCGGCTCGTACAAACCGGCGGCGGTGGGGATGACGACCCCGCGCTGCGTGAATTCGCCGCGCAGCAGGCGGCGCACGGCCATGCCCAGGGGCAGGCCCACGGTTTTGGCCATGCCGGTATGCACGGCATCGTCGCCGACGACGGCCAGCGACGAGGTGAGGCGGCGGGGCTGCCCGTCCAGCTCAAACTCGAAGAGGTGCTGCATCACAATCAGGTCGTGGTCGTGGGGTTGCAAGGCCCATTTTTCGGTGAGCAGGTGTTCGAGGAGTTGGGCGGGGGTGGCATCGGGCAGGCCCACGGGGCGGGCCGAGAACAAGCCGAGCCAGGTGAGGCGGGCCATTTCGGGGCCGTCGGGGGCCAAGCCCAGGTAGTGGGCGGCGCGGTGCGGCAGGGGCTGGGGCGCGGCGGCGAGCGCGGGCAGGTAGGCCGTGAGGAGGTCGGCCCAGGGCATTTCGGCGGGGTTGCCGAGGCGGTAAGAGTCGTCGGTGAGGCCCAGGCGCACCAGCGCGTGCCAGGCGGCGCAGTAGCCGGGGCGGCGCAGGGTGCCGCGCAGAATGGTGGGAATATCAGCAAGGTCATACGGGGCGCGGTAGCCCAGCGAATCGCGGTTGGCGTAGCCCTCAAACGCGCCCCAGCCGGGCAGGGTCAGGGTTTCGGTGCGGGCAAACAGGTGCTGGTACGGGATGAAGCGCAGGCGGCCATCTTCCAGAAACCGGGCCGTGCCCTGCCCGGCCAGCACCACGTTACGCGGGTTCCAGGTGAATTTGTATTGCCAGGGGTTATCGCCCTCGGCCTCTGGGGCCAGCAGGCCGCCGCAGTAGCTTTTGAAGGACGTAAGCCGCCCGCCCCGCGCCCGGATGTGGGCAATGGCCCGCATGGCCGACATATGGTCGAGGCCGGGGTCGAGACCACATTCCATCAGAAAGGTGAGGCCGGCGGCGGCGGCTTCGTCGTGCAGCGCGGCAATGTCGGGGCCGACATAGCTGGCCGTGGCCAGGTGCCGCCGGTGGCGCAGGCAGGCGCGGGCCACCAGCGGGTGCAGGGCAGCGGGCAGCATTGAGATTACTACATCGGCCGCTGCGACCAAAGCCTCTAAGCCAGCTTCATCGTCGGTGTTAAAAGGCACGGTGCGAGCGTATTCGCTGTGGGCGGCCAGCACCGGCACCAGGTGCGCCGGGTGAGCATCGGCCACCGTGAGCTGCCAATTCTCGGCGGGTGCATGGCGCAACAAGTACTGAATGAGGGCAGTGGCCGAGCGGCCGGCTCCGAGGAGCAACAGGCGGGAAATCATCGGGCAAAAGTACGGCCGGGGCGAAGTAGCGCAGATTTTCAACCCGCGCCGGGGCGGGTTGTTGGTGGTTGGTTCGCGCGGCGGGTTGGGGCGGCATTGCCACGCGCGGGTTGAAAACCCGCGCTACCTTCGCCGCCCGCATGGCCCAAACTGAACACACCCTCGCCCTCGCCTACACCGAATTAACTTCGGCGGCCGACCTCACCCCCGCCGAAGCCCAGGTCTGGGAAGCAGCCCGCGCCGCCACGGCCCACGCCTACGCCCCGTATTCGGGGTTTTGGGTAGGCGCTGCTTTGCTGCTGGCCGACGGCACCCTGTTTGCCGGCAGCAACCAGGAAAACGCGGCCTATCCCAGCGGCCTCTGCGCCGAGCGCACAGCTTTGTTTGGACTTTCGGCCGCCCGGCCCGGCCACCCGGCCATCGTGGGCATGGCCGTCGCCGCCCGCCCTGCCAACGGCCTGTTTGGCCCTGCCCTGCCCTGCGGTGCGTGCCGGCAGGTGATGCTGGAAGCCGAAAGCCGCCAACTCCGTGCGATTCCGCTGCTGTTGCCCAGCCGGCAAGGCACTATTTTGCGGTTTGCCTCGGTGGCCGATTTGCTGCCCTTTCATTTCCGGGCCGACGATTTGCCGGTTTGAAATTGTTGAATTGCTAAATTGTTGCTCA